>DASQDS010000851.1:0-6006 GCA_035634075.1 Pilimelia sp.
CGCGGCGGGCAGGCCCATCGCCAGGAAACGCGCGTACGCCGGGACCAGCGTCAGGTCCCGCGGCAGCGGCGTGCGGTACGCCTCGAATTCCACCGTACGCACCATCGTCGGCGGAACCGACCCGCGGGCGATCGCGGCGACCACGTCGACGGCCGGCTCGGCGACGCCGAGGTCCTGCGCCGCCGCGGCGAGGCGGGCGTGGTCGGCGAAGCTGGGCTGTTCGCTGAGGACCGTCAGCAGGATCGCGGTGCGCACCACCTGCCGGCGAACGGGTGCCGACAGCCGGGCGGCGTCGGCGAGCGACGGCGGAGCGTCCGTGGGGACTGGCGTGCCGGGTAGGGCGGCCGCGGTGACCGCCAGGAACTCGCCGGCCGTCGGGCTGAGTCGGGGTAGGCCGCCGGCGGCTTCGATGGTCCCGGCGAGCGCCGCCTCCGCCTCGTGTTGGTCGACTGACAGGAGCATGTGGGCGTCCTCAGCTTTCGCCGGAATTCCAGCTCGACAGTAGCTTACAGTAGCGCTGATCTCTCTTAGAGTGACGAGCCAATCACGTTTCCTGACCCGGAGGAGAATTCATGCCGACGAGCAACGCGCTGGTGGAGAGGGTCATCGAGCGGGCCAGCGATGACGCCACGTTCCGGTCCCACCTGTTGTCCAACCCGAAGGCCGCCGTCGAGAGCGAGCTGGGCATCACCATCCCGCAGGACCTCAACGTCAAGGTCGTCGAGGAGCAGCCGAACGAGTTCTACATCGTCCTGCCGCCGCAGGAGCAGAGCGGCCAGCTCAGTGACGCGCAGCTCGCCGGCGTGGCCGGTGGCGACTCCTCGACCTGGGGACCGAACTGTTCTTCCTGCTGACGCCGTCAGTGGTGGGTCCGTCGGCTGCCAGCGGGCCGACGGACTCCCAGCATCCCCCGGAGGCCTCATGCTCGCCCTCGACGCGCTGCTCGAACGGCTGCCCGACGCTCTTGTCGGCGACCTTGCCCGCAAGCGGCTGCGGCTGGTCGGCGACCGGCTGCCGGACGCGCTGAGCCGCCGGATCGGCCTGGAGGCCCGGCTCGGCGACGACGCCACCGTCGACCTCCTGCTGCTCGTGGCATCGCCGCGGGAGCTGGGCGTTCTCGCGGGTGCCGACGCGGTCATCGCCCTGGATCCGGCGCTCGCGCTCCAGCCGGAGTGGCGGGCCGCGGCCCGACTAGCCCGGCGCAGCCTGCGGCTCATCGACCTCCGCTCCCCGCTGCCACCGCCGATCTGGCTGGAACTGGACGCGGCCGGTGACGACGGCACCCCCGCGGCGTTCACCGCCGCCGCGCCGGACCCCGCGGCCGCCATCGCCGACTGGGACGTCCCGGGCACCGTCGAGGAGATCCTGCGCAGCATGACCGACGCCGCCGTACCGGCGGCACTTCCGGCGCGCGTCGCCCACGTGGTCGCCAGCGGGCTGGACGTGCGGCAGGTGGGCTGCTTCACCGGGCGCCCCCTGGCCGGCGTACGACTGTTCTGCGCCGCGACCGCCCCGGCGCAACTGCCCGGGGCGCTCGCCCGCGCCGGTTGGCGTGGCGCTGCGTCGGCGCTCGCCGACTGGGTGGACGTCGCCGCGCGGTGCGCCGACACCCTCCACCTTGGGCTGGACGTCGCCGCGGGCGAGGTGTGCCCGGGCATCGGACTGGAGTTCGCGCTCGCCGACGCCGCCCAGCCACATCAGGATCCGCGCTGGGGCGGGCTCCTCGACCTCCTCGTCGATCGTGGTCTCTGCGCCCCGGCGAAGCGGGACGCGGTGCTCGGGCTCGGCCGCGCGTACGAGGTGCGACTGCCGCATCTCCGGCGGTACCGGCAGGGGCTGCACCACGTCAAGGTGAGCGTCGACGAGTCCGGTCGCGCTGCCGCCAAGGTCTACTTCGGGGCGTACGAGGTCACCGGGGCCGCGCCGTGACGGCCGCCGTCAGGCTCGATCCGTTGGCCCGGGTGGCGGCCGTCGGCGCGATGCGACACCCGTTGCGCGTACCGGCCGGGGCCACCCACCTGGTGGCGCTCGGTAACGGCGCCGGGGCCGACCAGCTCCGGCACGCCGTCAAGGTGGACCGGGTGGCGGCGCCGACCGCCGACCCGCCGTCGGGCGCCGCCTGGACCCGCTGGCTGGTCTGGCTGGGTGACGCCCGCCCACCGGGCGCGCCGAGCCACCTGCGGTTCGGTCGCCTCCGGGCCGGCTCGCCGGCCGGCGTCCTGCTGCCCTACGCCGACCAGCACGGGCGGGTGGTGGCGGACCCCGAGGCCACGCTGACGGTGACCGCCGACGCGGCCGGTCCGGCGCAGGTCGCCGACGCCGCGGGCGCCCGCTGGTATGAGCAGCCGCTGTACACCGGCCAGCCGGTCGCCGACCCCTCGTGGCGGCTCGCCGGCTGGCTCGCCGCGCTGCATCACCGCCAGGTGCCGGCCGAGGGGCGGGGCCCGGCGCAGACCGTCCTCATCGTTCGGCCGGCCCGGACGGGCACGGCATGAACCGTGCCGTCGCCGTCGCGGCGGGCGTGGCCTTCCTGGCCCGCGCCGCGGCCAACCATCGCTGGTCCGCCTTCCACCTGTACCCGGGCGTCAGTGACGAGTGGGTCACCGCGTACGTGGCCGCGGCCCTGGCCGAGGCCGACGCGCCGGGGTGCGCCGCGCTCACGGCCGGTGCGTTGCGCGGCCTCACCGGCCGGCAGCGCGCCGACGGCCGTTACGGGTTCAACGCCAGGGCGATCGGTGACGGCGACAGTAGCGTGTGGACGCTCCGCCTCGGCGCCGTCGCCGGGGCGTTCCCGGGTGACCGCGCGGCGGCCCTCGCGGCGCTGGCCGCGCACGAACGCCCCGAGGGCATGGCCACGTACGCCGCGGACGAGCCGATCCGGACCATCATCGAGGCCGGCCCTGAACGCACCATGAAGGGCTGGTGCGCCTCCCACCCGTGCGTGAACGCGGTCGCGGCGGGGCTTGCCGAGACCGCGGAGGCCGCGCGCGCCGCGCTGCGCGACCAACAGCGCGGCGACGGCTCGTGGCCGGCGTACTGGTGGCGGGACCCGGAATACACCGTGGCCCACGCGGCCGAGGCGCTGTCGGGTGAGCCGGCAGCCGCCCGGGCCGCGGCCTGGGCGGCGCGCCGACTCGCCGACGGGCCGGTGGTCACGCCGGACTTCCCCGACGGCAGCCCGTTCGCCACCGCACTGGCGGTGCGCGCGGTGGTCGCCGGCGAGGGCGACGCGGGGGCCGTCGACGCCGCGGTCGAGTGGCTGTGCCGGGGGATCCGGCTCGACGGCGCCTGGACCGCGTCGGCGGTCCTGCGGGTGCCGGACCCCGACGAACCGGACCCCGACGCGCCGGGCCGCACGACGTGGGTGCCCGGCGGCCGTAAGGAGGGAGCCGTCGTCCTCGACCGCACCGGGGTGTTCACCACCGCGACCGTCGTGGCCGCGCTGGTCCGGGCGGGAAACCGATGACACCGCTCACCAACCCGGCACCACCCGCGCTGACCGCCGGCCTCGGTGCGCTGCTGGCCGAGGCCTCCTTCGTGGACGAGCGGCTCGCGGGCGACTGGGTCACGGTGGCGCCGGCGCCGACCCCCGCCGGGCTGCGGCTGCGGGACCGGTGGGTGGACCGGGCCGGCGGCCTTGACGCCGTGTGCGACCAGTACGCGACCGACCCCGACTCGCTGGCCGCGGCCTGCTCCGGCGCGATCCTGCGCCGGCCGCCAACGGCGGCGTGGGCGGGCGTGCTCGCCGACCACCTCGGGGCACCGGCTCCGCCGTCGGCACGGGCACCGGCACCGCCGTCGGCACCGGCACCGGCGCCGGGGCAGGGGCAGGGGCAGGGGCAGGGGCAGGGGGCCCACGCCGGGGCGGCCGACGAGCGGCGCGTCCCGCGTGGCCGCGGCCGGGAGGACCCATGGGAAGGGCGCCCGGCCACCGGGCCCGCGCCGATCCCGTACGCCTGGCTGCTCGGCCCGCTCGCCGAGCGCGGCCTCGCTCCCCTCGCCGGGCGGCTGCCCGCCCACCTGTGCAGGGAGCTGCTCACCGCGCACCTGCGCCGGTCCGCGTTCTGGCTGGCGCCAGCCCTGCACCGAGACTTCGCCCACTACCGCGACCGGCGGCGGCACCGCCTCGACATCGCACTGGCGGCCCGGTCCGCCCGGCCGCCGCAGGCGCTGTACCGGGCGTACCAGGCGCAGGCCGGGCCGGGCGGCGAAGCGGTGTGGGCCCGCCGACCGGTGCTCGCCCGGCTGGCCGCCGGTCTCGCCGCCGACGAGGCGGAGCTGGTCGGCGCGGTCCTGGACCACCTGGCCGCCGACGCTGCGGCGCTGGCCACGCTGCTCGGGGTGCCCCGACTCGCCGCGCTCACCGCACTGACCACCGGTCTCGGCGACCGCCACGAGGGCGGCCGCTCGGTCTGCCGGCTGCGGTTCGCCGACGGCCGTGAGCTGATCTACCGCCCGCGCCGCCACGACGGTCTGGACCTGCTGCGGAAGGCGCTGGCCGGGCTCCCGGCGGCGCCGCCGGTGCCGGTTCAGTTGACCCGCGGCGACCACACCTGGGTCGGCTTCGTGGCCGCCGGCGCGCCCGTCGACCTCACCGCCTACCACGCCGCGGCCGGGGCGCTGCTCGCCGCGCTGCACGACGCCCGCGGCACCGACATCCACCGGGACAACCTCGTGCGGACGGCGCTGGGGCCCGTCGTGGTCGACGCCGAGACGCTGCACCACCCGTTCACCGCCTTCGAGACCGCGTACGCCGACGAGCTGGCCGACCGGCCGCTGCCGCCCAGCGACCTCGTGCACTCGGTGCTGAGGTTGGGCCTGTTGCCGAGCTGGGACTGCACCGCTGACGGCGCGGTGCTCGACGGTGCACACCTGCTGCCCGCCACGGCCGCGGCCAGCCGGATCCGGCTTCCCTCGATCGTGCACCCGGGCACCGACGCCGAATCGGTGCAGCGCCGGCAGGTGCCGCTGCCGGAGCGCCTCGACCTACCGGCCCCCGGCTACGACCCGTCGCCGTACGCCGAGACCGTGGCGGCGGCCTACACCGACGCCCTCGGGCGCGGTCGGCACGGCCCGGCCGACGGCGACCGGGTGCGCCTGCTGCTGCGCTACACCCGCCGCTACGTGGACGTGCTTCTCGGCGTGCTCGAGGGGGAGCCGTTGCGCGGCGGCGTCGACCTGGACGTCGCGCTGGCGGCGCTTCCGGCCGGCGGACCGGACGTCACCACCCCGGTGCGCGCCGCCGAACTGGCCGACCTGCGCCGGCTGGACGTGCCGTACTTCGAGTACGTGCCCGCCACGGGCGCCGTGCTGCACCGGGGCCGGCGGGTCGGTACGTCGAGCCGGACGCCCGCGCCGCCGCGCCGCCCGGCGACCCAGCGGGCCGTGATCCGGGGAGCACTGCGGGCCCGCGACGGCCGGCCCGAGCTCACCAGCGACCCGACCCGGCCGGTCGCCGAGCGGGCGCAGGCGCTCGCCGCACACCTGCTCACCGACCTCGCCGGACGCGCGGTTCCGGTCACCGGCGGCGTCTCCTGGTTCGGCTCGGCGTACCAGCACGGCCGGTTCCCCCGGCTGCCGATCGGCTGGTCCCTCTACGACGGGCAGGCCGGCGTGGCGCTCGCGCTGGCCGTCGGCGCGCGGCACCTCGGCATCGCCCACGACGTGGCGGTCGCGGCCGTCACCCCGCTCCTGCGCCGCCTGCTTGCCGACCCTACCGGCCTGTGCCGCCGGCTCGGCCCGGGCTACCTGCACGGCGCGGCGGGGGTCCTGTGGGCGGTACGTCGCCTGCCGGACCTTCTCGACGGCTGGGCCGACGGATCCGCCCGGGTCGCGCGTGACGCCGCCGGCGCGCTGGGGCGGGCGCTGGCCGGCTACCTGCCGGGGCGTGACGCCACCGCGGACCTGGCGGACGGGTGCGCCGGCGCCCTTGCCGTGCTCGCCGAGCCCGACGCGCCCGCCTCGGATCCGGTCGCCCGCGCGGCCGTGCGCCAGGTGGCCGCCGGT
>DASQDS010000852.1:0-8212 GCA_035634075.1 Pilimelia sp.
CTCTACGAGGCGTGGCACAAGTGGTCGGACCCGCACCCGATCGACAAGTACCAGTGGGTGCCGATCGTGGTGCTGGTCGTGGCGATCGGGCTGGAGACCTACTCGTTCCGGACGGCGATCGTCGAGTCGAACCGCGTCCGCGGCAAGGCCACCTGGACGCAGTTCGTCCGGCGGGCCAAGGCCCCGGAGCTGCCGGTCGTGCTGCTGGAGGACCTCGGCGCGCTGGTCGGCCTCATCCTGGCCCTGTTCGGCGTCAGCATGACGCTGATCACGCACAACGGTAGGTGGGACGCGGCCGGCACAGCCATGATCGGCGTGCTGCTGGTCGTGATCGCGGTGATCCTGGCGTTCGAGACCAAGAGCCTGCTGCTCGGCGAGGGCGCCACCGACGAGGACATCCGGGCCATCGAGCAGGCCATCGTCGCCGGTCCCCAGGTGGAGCGCATCATCCACATGAAGACGCTGCACCTGGGCCCGGAGGAGCTGCTGGTCGCCGCCAAGGTCGCGGTGCGGCCCGACGTGACGGCCGAGGAGATCGCCCGCGGCATCAACGCCACGGAGGAGCGGATCCGCGCGGCCGTGCCGATCGCCCGCGTCATCTACCTGGAGCCGGACCTCTACTCGGCAGCCAGGGCCGCCGAGGCTGCGGCTGCCGAGGCCGCCGCCGGTGCCAGCACCGCCGGCGGTCCGGCGACAGGACACTGAGCCGTGGAGCCGTTGGTCAGCCCGATCAGGGCGTACGCCTGGGGTTCCCGGACGGCTATCGCCACGCTGCAGGGACGGCCGGTGCCCAGCCCAGGGCCGGAGGCGGAGCTGTGGCTCGGGGCGCACCCCGGCGACCCGTCGGCGCTCGACCGGCCGGCCGGCCGGGTCAGCCTCGCGGACGCCGTCCGGGCGGCCCCCGCCGAGTTGCTGGGCACCGACACCGCTGAGCGGTTCGGGCCCCGGCTGCCGTACCTGCTGAAGTTCCTGGCCGCCGAGCAGCCCTTGTCGCTGCAGGCGCACCCCGACGCCGAACAGGCCCGGGCCGGCCACGCGGCCGAGGAGGCGGCGGGGGCGGCGGAACGCAACTACGCGGACCCGTTCCACAAGCCCGAACTGCTCGTGGCGGTGTCGCCGTTCGAGGCGCTGTGCGGCTTCCGGGCGCCCGGCGAGTCCGCCGAGCTGCTCGACGCGCTGGGCGTCGTCGCGTTGAAACCGGTGGTGGAGCAGCTGCACGCCGGTGACCTCGCGGGCGCGGCGCGGTCGCTGCTGACCTGGCCCGGCGCGGAGCGCCCCGCGGTGGTCCGGGCCGTCGCGCAGGCGGCCGGGTCCGCGACGGACGGGCCCTTCGCGACGGAGTACGCGGTCGCGCGGCGGCTCGCCGACGCCTATCCCGACGACATCGGCGTGGTGGTGTCGTTGCTGCTGAACGTGGTGACGCTGGCGCCCGGCGAGGCGATCTGGATGCCGGCGGGCAACCTGCACGCGTACCTGCGCGGCTCGGGCGTGGAGATCATGGCGGCGAGCGACAACGTGCTCCGCGGCGGGTTGACGCCCAAGCGGGTCGACGTACCGGAGCTGCTGCGCGTTCTGCGGTTCGAGCCGCTGGCGGATCCGGTGGTCCGGGCCGGGCACGTCGGCCCGGGGGTCGTGACCTGGCCCACACCGGTGGCCGAGTTCGCGCTGTACCGGGCGGAGGTCGCCGGCGAGACCGCTTCGGTGCCGGCGGCCGGCCCGCGGATCGCCCTGTGCCTGGCCGGCGAGGTGACGGTCGACGACGGCGACCCCGTGCGGCTGCGTGCCGGCGAGGCCGCCTTCGGCGCGGCGGTGGATCGCCCGCTGTCGGTGAGCGGCGAGGGCACCGTCTTCGTCGCCGGTACGGCGGCCTGACCCCACCGCGCCGTCGTCGCCCGTCGATCGCCGGTGGTGCGGCACGAATGTGGCGGGCGACACGTCGGCGATGCGGCGCGCCGATTTGCCCTTTTTGCTTGACATGTGAGTTGCGGAAGGTAATGTAACAACCACGCAGCGTCATCGAGACCAAGGTCCGAGTCGCGCGCGGGGGAACCAAACCGGGGGGATGCGCGGGGCGGTTGGCCGGGGGTCGCGGAAGCGGCAGCCGAGTCAGCCGCCCCGCGCGCTGTCCGCGTCCCGGGTGGCCCCGGATGCTACCGGGCGGGAGATGCCTGCGCGCCGATGGCGCGTAGGCTAAGTGGTCGTGCATAGGAGCGTACGACGGGAGTATCAATGACGAGCACGCTGACGCCGGGCACCGCCGCCGGTGCACGTCCGAGCACGCTAGCCGAGGGCGACTTCAAGGTGGCTGACCTGTCGCTGGCGGCGTTCGGGCGTAAGGAGATCCAGCTCGCCGAGCACGAGATGCCGGGGCTGATGGCGGTGCGTCGGGAGTACGCGCAGGCGCAGCCGCTGCGGGGGGCGCGGATCACCGGGTCCCTGCACATGACCATCCAGACCGCTGTCCTGATCGAGACGCTGGTGGCGCTGGGCGCGCAGGTGCGGTGGGCGTCGTGCAACATCTTCTCCACCCAGGACCACGCCGCCGCCGCGGCCGTGGTGGGTCCGGAGGGCACCGCGGAGGCGCCGGCGGGCGTGCCGGTGTACGCGTGGAAGGGCGAGAGCCTCGAGGAGTATTGGTGGTGCACCGAGCAGGTCCTGGTGTGGCCGGACGGCGAGGGCCCCAACATGATCCTCGACGACGGCGGTGACGCGACGCTGCTGGTGCACAAGGGCGCGGAGTTCGAGGGTGCGGGTGCGGTGCCGTCCCCGGACACGGCGGACAACGAGGAGTACGCGGTCATTCTGAGCGTGCTGCAGCGCTCGCTGAGTGCGGACGACCGGCGCTGGACGCGGATCGCGGCGCAGATCAAGGGCGTGACCGAGGAGACCACCACGGGCGTGCACCGGCTGTACGAGATGCAGACGGCCGGGTCGCTGCTGTTCCCGGCGATCAACGTGAACGACTCGGTGACGAAGTCGAAGTTCGACAACAAGTACGGCTGCCGGCACTCGCTGATCGACGGGATCAACCGGGCCACCGACGTGCTGATCGGCGGCAAGGTCGCCGTGGTGTTCGGGTACGGCGACGTCGGTAAGGGCTGTGCGGAGTCGCTGCGGGGGCAGGGCGCCCGGGTGATCGTGACCGAGGTGGACCCGATCTGCGCGCTGCAGGCCGCGATGGACGGGTACCAGGTCACCACGATCGACGACGTGGTCGAGACGGCGGACATCTTCATCACCGCGACCGGCTGCTTCAACGTGATCACCGCGGAGCACATGGCGCGGATGAAGCACCAGGCGATCGTGGGGAACATCGGCCACTTCGACAACGAGATCGACATGGCTGGGCTGGCGAAGCTGTCGGGCGTTCAGCGGATCACGGTGAAGCCGCAGGTCGACGAGTGGGTGTTCGCCGACGGGCACTCGATCATCGTGCTGTCCGAGGGGCGGCTGCTGAACCTGGGCAACGCGACGGGGCACCCGTCGTTCGTGATGTCCAACTCGTTCACCAACCAGGTGATCGCGCAGATCGAGTTGTTCACCAAGACCGAGCAGTACCCGCTTGGTGTGTACACGCTGCCCAAGCACCTCGACGAGAAGGTCGCCCGGCTGCACCTTGGCGCCCTCGGCGTCAAGCTCACCGAGCTGACCAAGGAGCAGGCCTCCTACCTGGGCGTCGCGGTCGAGGGCCCGTTCAAGCCCGACCACTACCGCTACTGACCGCGCAGGACTCTGCCGGGCCGGCCGCACCCGCGGCCGGCCCGGCGTCCGTTCGCCCGGGGCCACGGGAACTGCCGCTCGACTTGACGCCCGCCCCGCCGTGGGCGATAAGGTGTGGCTGCCCTTACTAAGGGGCGCCTTACCTAGCCACCCCCGGAGTGCCGCATGGGCGACGCGCAGTTCGCTACGTTCCTGATCGGCCTGCGTGAAGGCCTCGAGGCGACGCTGGTCGTCACCATCCTCGTCGCCTTCCTCGTGCGCTCCGGCCGGCGCAACCGCCTGCCGTACGTGGCCGCCGGCGTCGGCGTCGCAGTGGTCCTGTCCGTCGTGTTCGGCGCGCTGCTCACCTACACCCGGACGGGCCTGCTCGCCGACTACCGGCACCGGGAGCTGTTCGAGGCGGTCACCTCCGTCGCCGCCGTGGTCTTCGTCACCTGGATGATCTTCTGGATGCGGCGCGCGGCGCGATCCCTGAGCGGCGCGCTGCGTACGGGGCTCGACCAGGCGATCGCGGTCGGCCCGGTGGCCATCGTGACCTTCGCGTTCCTCGCCGTGGCGCGCGAGGGCCTGGAGACGGCGCTGCTGTTCTTCGCCGCCGTCCAGGGCGCCACCGGCGACTCGGGCCCGCTGATCGCGATCCTGGCCGGCATCGTCACCGCCGTGGTGATCGGCGTCCTGCTCTACCTCAGCGCCGTGCGGATCAACCTGACCCGGTTCTTCACCTGGACCGGGGCGCTGCTCGTGCTCGTGGCGGCGGGCATCCTGAAGTACGGCGTGCACGACTTCCAGGAGGCCGGGGTCCTGCCCGGCATCAACACGATCGCGTTCGACATCACCGGCGTCCTGGACCCCAACACCTGGTACGCCGCGCTCCTCGCCGGGATGTTCAACATCACGCCGCGGCCCACCGTGCTCGAGTCGCTGGCGTGGCTGGCGTACGCGGTGCCCGTACTCGTGCTGTTCCTGCTGCCCGCGCGGCGCCCGCCGACCGACGTGACCACCCCCCACCCCGCGGCGCCCGCTCCCGCGACGCCGGATCCCGCCCGCCGCTAAGGAGAGCACCCCGACATGCGTACGCGCATCTTCGCCCTGTCCGCCGCCTGTGCCCTCGGCCTCGCCGGCCTGACCGCCTGCGGTGACGACGGCGGCTCCGCCGATTCCGCCGCCGGTGGCCCGGTGGACGTGCGGGCGACCGACGCGGTGTGTGAGGTGGCCCGCACCGATGTGGCGGCCGGCACGGTTACCTTCAAGGTCCGCAACGGCGGCAACAAGGTGACCGAGTTCTACGTGTACGCGGCCGGTGACCGGGTGATGGGCGAGGTCGAGAACATCGCGCCCGGGCTGACCCGCGAGCTGCGGGTGGAACTGCCCGCCGGCACGTACGAGACGGCCTGCAAGCCCGGCATGATCGGCAAGGGCATCCGGGGGGCGCTGAAGGTGGCCGGCTCGGCGGCGCCGCTCACGGCCGACGCGGCGCTCGCCGACGCGACCGCCAATTACCAGCGGTACGTCAAGAGCCAGACGGCGGCTCTGCTGGTGAAGAGCCGCGAGTTCGTGGCCGCCGTCAAGGCGGGTGACGTGGCGAAGGCCAAGGCGCTGTTCCCGGTGACGCGGACCTACTGGGAGCGGATCGAGCCGGTGGCCGAGATCTTCGGCGACCTCGACCCCAAGATCGATGGTCGCGAGGAGGTCGTCGAGGAGGGGATGGAGTTCACCGGCTTCCACCGGATCGAGAAGGACCTGTGGGTCGCCAACGACATCAGCAAGTCCGGGCCGATGGCGGACCGCCTGATGGCCGACATCGAGGAGATCGTGGCCAAGGCGAACGCCGAGAAGCTGTCCCCGCTGCAGTTGGCCAACGGCGCCAAGGAACTGCTCGACGAGGTGGCCACCGGCAAGATCACGGGGGAGGAGGACCGCTACTCCCACACCGATCTCTGGGACTTCGCGGCGAACCTCGACGGTTCGCAGGCGGCGGTCGCGGCCCTGCGGCCGGTGCTGGAGGAGCGCGCCCCGGATCTGGTCAAGCAGCTGGACGCCGAGTTCGAGAACACCGAGTCGACGCTGGCCAAGCACCGGGTCGGTGACGGCTGGAAGCTGCACACGCAGCTCAGCCGGGCGCAGCTCAAGGAACTCTCCGACGCGATCAACGCGCTGGGCGAGCCGGTCAGCAAGGTCGCCGCGGTGATCGCCCGATGACGCCCGCGCGGCGCCGCAGCACCACCACGACCGAATGAACGCCGGGGAGGGGTTGGCAGTGACCGACGACGCGAAGGTGAGCCGCCGCCGCGCCATCACGTTGGCCGGAGCCGGTGTGGCGGGCGTGGCCGGGGTCGCCGGGGTCGGCGGCGCGTGGGCCCGGGGCGCGTTCGACGGCCCGGCCTCCGCCGATGCCGGCGCGGCCGCCGGGGCGGTGTCGTTCCACGGCCCCCATCAGGCCGGCATCACCACACCGGCCCAGGACCGGCTGCATTTCGTGGCGTTCGACGTCATCACGTCCAAGCGGGAGCGCCTGGTCGAGATGCTGCGCGAGTGGACGGACGCCGCGGCCCGGATGACCGCCGGCCGCGACGCCGGGTTGATCGGCGCCGTGAACGGGATCCCGGAGGCGCCGCCGGACGACACCGGCGAGGCGCTCGACCTGCCGCCGGCGCAGCTCACGCTCACGATCGGCTTCGGGTCCACGCTGTTCCGGGACGCCGCCGGCAAGGACAGGTTCGGCCTGGCGGCCCGCAAGCCGCGCGCCCTCGCGGACCTGCCGCACTTCCCCGGCGACGCCCTGGACCCGGCCATCTCGGGTGGCGACATCGCGGTCCAGGCCTGCTCGAACGATCCGCAGGTGGCGGTCCACGCCATCCGGAACCTGGCCCGCATCGGCATGGGCGTGGTGAGCGTGCGCTGGTCCCAGCTCGGCTTCGGCCGCACCTCGTCGACCTCCCGCGCGCAGGCGACGCCGCGCAACCTGTTCGGCTTCAAGGACGGCACGGCCAACATCAAGGGGGAGGAGCACGACCGGCTGCGCGAGCACCTGTGGGCGCGTACGACCGACGGGTCGGACTGGATGGCCGGCGGCACGTACCTGGTGACCCGGAAGATCCGCATGCTGATCGAGACGTGGGACCGCACCTCCCTGGCCGAGCAGGAGGCCATCGTGGGGCGGAGCAAGGGAAACGGCGCGCCGCTGGGCGGGACGGACGAGTTCGAGCCGATGAACTTCGCGGCCCGCGGTGCCGACGGCGAGCCCGTGGTGCCCGAGGTGGCCCACGTGCGGCTGGCCCATCCGGACAACAATCGCGGGGCGCGGTTGCTGCGCCGCGGCTACAACTTCGTAGACGGCTCCGACGGGCTGGGCCGGCTCAACGCCGGGCTGTTCTTCATCTCCTACCAGCGCGATCCGCACCGCCAGTTCGTGCCGGTGCAGACCCAGCTCGCCCGGCACGACATCATGAACGAGTACCTGCGGCACGTCTCCAGCGGCCTGTTCGCGTGCCCGCCCGGCGTGTCGGGGCCGGGCGACTTCTGGGGCCGGGCGCTGTTCGCCTGACCCAGGTCACCTCATTCACTTACGCGATCATGCAGTCACTCGTCGACCGTGCATTTCCAGCTCGATCATGGTCTTTCCGCGCCGGTTTGATCAGCATTGCACCGCCCCGAGGCCATGATCGACGGCGTCGTGGGCGGCCGCCGGTCGCGGCCGGCGCCCCGGGGCGCGCGGTGGCGTTCCCACGGGCGGGGCGGGGAGTGCGATATTGGATCGCATGAGAGCCCGCGTACTGGTGGTCGACGACGACCCGGCCCTGGCGGAGATGATGGGCATCGTGCTGCGCAGCGAGGGGTTCGTGCCCTCGTTCGTGGCCGACGGCGAGCGCGCGCTCGCCGCGTTCCGCGAGAGCCGGCCCGACATCGTGCTGCTGGACCTGATGCTGCCCGGCATGAGCGGCATCGACGTGTGCCGGTCGATCCGGGGCGAGTCAGGCATCCCGATCGTCATGCTGACCGCCAAGAGCGACACCGTCGACGTGGTGCTCGGCCTGGAGTCCGGTGCCGACGACTACGTGGTCAAGCCCTTCAAACCCAAGGAGCTGGTGGCCCGCATGCGGGCCAGGCTGCGCCGGGGCGAGGACGCCGCGCCGGAGATGCTGACCATCGGGCCGCCGGGCAACCAGATCACCATCGACGTTCCCGCGCACACCGTGAGCCGGGACGGCGAGGAGGTCAAGCTGACCCCGCTGGAGTTCGACCTGCTGGTGGCGCTGGCCCGCAAGCCCCGCCAGGTGTTCACCAGGGAGGTGCTGCTGGAGCAGGTGTGGGGGTACCGGCACGCGGCGGACACCCGGCTGGTCAACGTCCACGTCCAGCGCCTCCGTGCCAAGATCGAAAAGGATCCGGAGCGGCCGGAGATCATCCTTACCGTGCGGGGCGTGGGTTACAAGGCCGGCACGGGCTAGCCTGGGTCGCACTGTGTCATCGCACACCACCTCAGGGGCCACCA
>DASQDS010000853.1:0-5160 GCA_035634075.1 Pilimelia sp.
GCCTGAGCTACCGGCCGGGCGGCAACCCCGACCCGTACACCGCGGTGGGCGACCTGGCCTGGTCGCCGCCCGCCGGCGGCGCGGCCCGCTACCGGGTGTACGACGGCGGTGCGCTGGTGGCGGAGACGGCTGCCCCGACGCTGGCGGTACGCCTCGCCGGCGGCACCCGGCACGGCTACGCGGTGACGGCAGTGGACGCCGCCGGGATGGAGTCGGTGCCCAGCGCGCCGGTGCAGGTGGTGGCCTCGTTCCTGCCCCCGCCGTGACAGGTTTGGCCGGCCGGGGCGGCGGGGTAAGTCCAGCTGCCATGACCGTCCCGGAACCGCACGTGACGCTGGACCCGGCGACCCTGCCGCCGGCCCAGCGCAAGCTCCAGCCCGCGCTCGAGGAGCAGCTCACGTCGGCCCTGCAGGCGGCGGCGGACCGGGTGGCGGCCGACTACGCCGGTGAACCTGTCGCACACGTCGCCCAGCGGCTGCTGGAGGAGGCGAAGGCCGGGCTGCACCCGGACATCGCCGCGGGCTGGGAGCCCGACGGCGGCGAGCTCGCCGCCGTCGCCGAGGCCATCGTCCGGGGCGCCACGCCGGACCCCTGAGCCGCGGGACCCCCGCAACCGCGTTCCCCCGCGGCCCGCCCGATCTGTCGCTTAGGCTTCTTTTGCCCATGATCGGGGAGCCGCCACTGTGCGGTCTAAGGGGGTCCTCATGAGAGTTGCCACCCGCTGGTTCGGCACCGCCGTCGGAATCGGGGCCCTCTGCCTCGCCTCCGCCGTCGTCGCCAGCCCGGCCACCGCCGTCCCGGGACTTGTCCGGGTCGTCTCCGCCGGCACGGCCGACAGCGTCAACAAGACGCAGAACGCCGCCTGCCCCGCCGGCACGATCGCCATCGGCGGCGGCGGGCGGATCAACAACGGCCTCGGCCAGGTCGTCATGAACACCGTGCTGCCGCTCGTGGGCGGCGGGGCGTTCTCGGTGACCGCCCGGGAGGACGACACCGGCTACGCGGGCGCGTGGAGCCTCACGGCCACCGCCCTGTGCGCGCCCGCCGGCAGCGTGCAGGTCGTCACCCACAACGGCACGATCGGCAGCACCAAGCTGCGCTGGGCCACCGCGACCTGCCCCGCCGGCAAGCGGGTCCTGGGCGTGGGCGGGGACATCTCCGGTGGCCTCGGCCAGGTCGCCCTCGCCGACTTCCAGCCCATGGCCGACCTGTCCGGCGTGCGGATCGAGGGTGTCGAGGACGGCGACGGCTACGCGGGCACCTGGAGCGTTCGGGCCCAGGCCATCTGCGCCACCCCGCCCGCCGGGTTGGTCCGGGTGCACGCGACGAGCGTGAGCAGCTCCAGCGCCACCAAGACCGTGGTCGCGTCCTGCCCCGCGGGCACGCGGGTGCACGGCGTCGGCGGCCGGATCGCCAACGGCTCGGGCCAGGTCGTCCTCGACGACATGCTCGCCTCCTCGGCGAGCAACGTCACCGCGACGGGCATGGAGGACGGCAACGGGTACGCGGGCACCTGGTCGGTCACCGCGTTCGCCGTCTGCGCCCCGTAGCCCGGGGGCGGCTCAACGGGTCAACGCGCTAACGGGTCGACGCGCTAACGGGTCAGCGCGTCAGCGGCGGAGGGTCAGGATCAGGTCCGCCACCAACGCCGTCCAGCCGGTCTGGTGCCACGCGCCCAGGCCGGCGCCGTTGTCCCCGTGGAAGTACTCCGGGAAGGCCAGCAGATCCTTCCAGTCCGGGTGGGTCTGGAAGGTCTCCGCGATCCCGTACATCGGCCGCCGGCCGTGCGCGTCCGGCAGGAACAGCGAGATCAGCCGCCGGGACACGTCGTCGGCCACCTCGGTCAGCGTGGCCTTCTTACCGGAGCGAGCCGGGTACTCCACCGTCAGGTCGTCGCCGAAGAACTGCCCGAACTCACGCAGCGCGCCGACGATGAGGAAGTTCGTCGGCATCCAGATCGGCCCGCGCCAGTTGGAGTTGCCGCCGAACAGGCCGCTCGTCGACTCCGCGGGCTCGTACCCGACCGTGAAATCCTCCCCGCCGAGCGTCACCGTGAAGGGCTCGTCCAGGTAGGACCGGGACAGCGTCCGGATGCCGTACGGGGAGAGGAACTCGTCCTCGTCGAGCAGCCGGCAGAGGATCCGCACCAGCAGGTCCGGGTTCACCATGGACAGCAGGCGCAGTTGCCGGCCGTCCTCGGAGAGGCGGCGGCCGCCGATCACGTCGGCGTACTCCGGCTTGTTGGTCAGGAACCAGCGCAGCCGGGCGGCCAGGGCGGGTAGCCGGGCGAGCGTCACCGCGGTCATCGTCGTGGTGGCGCACAGCGGGAGCAGGCCGACGACCGAGCGCACCTTCAGCGGCAGCCGGGCGCCGTCGGGCAGGCGCAGCACGTCGTAGAAGAAGGAGTCCTCGTCGCTCCACAGGCCCTGCTCGTAGCCGGCGGCCGCGATGTAGGCGAAGTGTTCGAAGAACTTCGTCGCGATGTCGGCGTACGTCTTGTCGTGCACGGCCAGCTTGATGCCCATGTCCAGCAGGTTCAGGGCGTACATGGCCATCCAGCCGGTGCCGTCGGACTGCTCCAGCACCCCGGCGACCGGCAGCGCCGCCGAGCGGTCGAACGGGCCGACGTTGTCCAGCCCCAGGAAGCCGCCCTCGAACACGTTGTTGCCGTCGGTGTCCTTGCGGTTGACCCACCAGGTGAAGTTGAGCAGCAGCTTGTGCATCACCCGGGCGAGGAAGTCGTAGTCGCGTTCGCCGTCGATCGCGAACACCTGCAACGCGGCCCAGGCGTGCACCGGCGGGTTCACGTCCCCGAACGCCCACTCGTACGCGGGGATCTGCCCGTTGGGGTGCATGTACCACTCGCGCAGCAGCAGCAGGATCTGCTTCTTCGCGAACCACGGGTCCACCCGCGCTATCGAGACACAGTGGAACGCGAGGTCCCACGCCGCGTACCACGGGTATTCCCAGGGATCCGGCATGGAGATCACGTCGAAGCTGTTCATGTGCCACCATGACGTGTTGCGCCCGTGCCGGCGGCCGGCGGGCGGCGGGTCGGAGGCGGGGTCGCCCTCCAGCCACCGGCCGACGTCGAAGTGGTAGAACTGCTTGCCCCACATCAGCCCGGCGATGGCCTGCCGGACGACCTCGACCTCGTCGCGGCTGACCCCCTCCGGGATCAGCGCCGCGAAGTACCCGTCCGCCTCGGCGCGCCGGGCCAGCATCGTCTCGTCCCACGTCGGGCCCAGGTCGAGCACCGGCGCGCTGCGGGTGCCGGGCGGCGGGGCGGTGAGCGCCAGCCGCAGCCGGATCTCCGCCTGCCCGCCGGCCGGCACCGCCAGCTCGTAGTGCAGCGCCGCCTTCGTCCCCTCGCCGTCCGGGTTCACCGTGTCGGCGCCGTCCACCACGTGGTCGTTGATGCCGTCCTTCGGGTACGCCGACCGGCCGGGCAGCCCCCACAGCCGCTCGCTGTTGGTCTCGTTGTCGCAGCAGAGCGGCTCCGGCTCCCCGTCGCCCTGGAGCACCAACTGCCCCAACACCCGGTGCCGGGCCACCAGCCGGCCGCCCCGGGCGGAGATCACCGGCACGTGCTCGCGGCCGGGCAGCCCCCACGACCAGGTGTTGCGGAACCAGAGCGTGGGCAGCACGTGCAGGGTCGCCGGCTCGGGGCCCCGGTTGGCCACGGTGATCCGCACGCACAGGTCGGTCGCCGACGCCTTGGCGTAGTCGACGCTGACGGCCCAGTACCGGTCCTCGTCGAAGATGCCGGTGTCGATCAGCTCGTACTCCGGCTCCTCCCGGCCCCGCGCGGCGTTGACGCTGTCCAGCTCCCGGTACGGGAACTCCCGCTGCGGGTAGTGGTACCGCCAACGCATGAAGGAGTGCGTCGGCGTGGAGTCCAGGTACCACCAGTAGTCCTTGGCGTCCTCACCGTGGTTGCCCCGGTCACCGCCCAGGCCGAACATGCGCTCCTTGAGGATCGGGTCCTTGCCGTTCCAGAGGCCGAGGGCCAGGCAGAAGGTCTGCCGGTCGTCGCAGACGCCGGCCATGCCGTCCTCGTTCCAGCGGTACGCCCGCGAGCGGGCGTGGTCGTGCGGGAAGTAGTCCCACGCCGTGCCGTACTCGCTGTAGTCCTCTCGGACGGTCCCCCAGGCGCGCTCCGCCAGGTAGGGACCCCAGGCGCGCCACGGCTCCTCGCCGGAGTCGGCCTGCGCCAGCCGCACCCGCTCCGCGTCCCCCGCCGATCCCGGCTCCCCATGCGGTGGCACATGACCTCCCGTCTCCCGCTGTCAACGTCAAACCTCCCCGATCCTGCCCCGGTTGACACCGTGACGATGGGCATTCTTCCCTGAGCGTGTTACATGTCCTGTCGCTCGGGAGACCGGTGCGGGGTCAGCGTGTCGGGTCAGCGAAGGCTACCCGGCCCTAGGCAAGGAGTGCGGATGCTGCGGATCCGGTTCGGCCCCCAGACGTGCGGGGACCTCGCGGAGGGCACCACGCGCGAGTGGCTGGTGCCCGACGGGCTGGGCGGCTACGCCATGGGCACGGTGAGCGGCCTGCGCACCCGCCGGTACCACGGCCTGCTCATGGTCGCCGGGGACACCCCCGCCGCCCGCCATCTCGCCGTGGCCAGCCTGGACCCGGTGGTGACCCTGCCCTCCGGGGCCCAGGTCGCACTGGGCAGCCACGAGTGGAGCGACGGCACCGTGCACCCGCGCGGCTTCGAGCTGCTGGAGTCCTTCGAGCTGGTGGACGGCGTGCCGCGGTGGCGCTGGCGGCTCGGCGACGTGGTCGTCGAGCGCGAGCTGGCGATGCGGCACGGGCACCCCGCCGTCGCGGTGGTGCACCGGCTGATCGCGGGGGGCCCGGTGGCGATCGGCCTCGACGCCCTGGTGACCTGGCGCGACGGCCACGCCGAACGGCACGCCGGCGGGTCCGACCTGCGCCAGCGGGACGTGGCCGACGGCGTACTCGTCGAGGACCGGTTCCGGCTGGCCGGGCCCGGCTGGCAGGCCACCGGCACCTGGTGGCTCGGCACCCACCACCGGGAGGAGGCCCGCCGCGGACTGGCGGCGACCGAGGACCTGTGGCACGCCGGCCGGTTCACCGCGACGCTGGCCGAGCCGGGCGACGCGGTGCAGGTGTCCGCGTGGGCCGGCG
>DASQDS010000854.1:0-2628 GCA_035634075.1 Pilimelia sp.
CTTCCGCGCCGCGGCCGGGGCCCGGCTGTGGAGCCGGGCCAACGCGATGCGGGCCGGCCCGGTCTCGGCCGGCGGGCGGATCCTGCTGGCGGATCCGGGACGGCACCGGTCGACCGCCGTCGCGATCCGGACCGGGGCGACGCTGTGGACGGTGAACAGCCGGCTGACGGCGCGCGCGGCGAACCCGGCCGGCGACACGTTCTACCTGTCGAACGTGGCCGGGTTGCGCGCCGTGCGCGCGGCCACCGGCACGGTGCGCTGGTCCGTGCCGAAGGCGAACGGTGCGCTCGCCGCCGACGGCCGCCGCGTCTACCTCGCCGCCGCCGCCCGGGTGACCGCGTACGACGCGCTGACCGGGCACGCGGAGTGGGCGCGGGCCCTGGCCGGACCCGGACGCCCGATCCGCGCCGGCGGGCTGCTCTACACCGTCACGAAGGACGGGGGGCTGGCGATCCTCGCTCCCGCCACCGGCAAGCCGGTCGCCGCGGCCGGCGGGTACACCGGGCTCACCGACCACGTCGTGGTGGCCGGCGGCGCGCTCTACGTCACCCGTGGGTGGTCGCTGCGGGCGTACCGACCATGACGAGGGTGGGATAGCGTCCGGCCATGACACGCACACCGGCCCGCTACGGCGGCCGCGCAGACACCGAGCTGGTCGTGGTCGTCGACTGCGCGGACCTTGACCGCGCCGCGGCGTTCTGGTGCGCGGCCCTGGGTTACGTCGAGGACGGCGCCTCCGTGGGCTCGTACCGGACGCTGCTGCCCCGGGACGGGGACGGCATCGAGGTCATGCTGCAGCGGGTGCCCGACGGCAAGGGGGCAAAGAACCGCGTCCATCTCGACTTGCGGGGGCCCGACCTGGACGCCGAGGTGGCCCGGCTGCTCGCCCTGGGCGCGCGGCACACCGCCGGCGCACCCGTCGTGGAGGACGGCTGGACGTGGTTCGTGCTCGCGGATCCTGACGGCAACGAGTTCTGCGTCCTTCGCCGCGACTGACCCACCGCTCAGCGGACGCCGGCCCCGGGGTGGACCCCGGGGCGCGGGAAGACGCCCGGTCGGGGGACCCCCGAGATCGGCATGCCCGGGTCCGCGCCGGCCGACCCGAGCAGCGAGCGGGTGAGCGCCTGGGACTCGGCGAGCATCTCGTCGAGCGCCTGATCGAGGTCGGCGTCGGTGGCGTCCCGGTCCGCCACCGCGGCGATGAGCACGGCGCGGCGGACGAGCTCCTTGGCGAACGACGCCGTGGTGCCGTCCGCCCGCGCCGCGGCCCGGTCCAGCGCGGGCTGGCTGAGTCGCAGGTGGCGCGCGTACAGGGCGAGCAGGCGCCGCCGGGCGGTCGCGTCCGGCAGCGGCACCTCGACGGCCAGGTCGACCCGGCCCGGCCGCTGCGCCAGGGCTGGTTCGAGCACGTCGGCCCTGTTCGTGGTGAGGAGGAACGCGACGTCGGCGTCGTCGCTGAGCCCGTCCAGGGCCTCCAGGACGGCGAACAGCAGCGGCTGGGCGCCCGGGTAGTGGTCCCGGTCCTCCGCCACGAGGTCACAGTCCTCGAGGACGACGAGGGCGGGTTGCAGCGCACGCGCCATCTGCGCGGCCTCGGAGATGAACTGGATGGACGGGCCGGCGAGCAGGACCACCGTCACCTCCGGCAGCCGGCCGAGGAGGTAGCGGACGGTGTGGGTCTTGCCGGTCCCGGGCGGGCCGTGCAGCAGCATCCCGCGCTTGAGGTGCTGGCCGCGGCCCGCAGTCGGTCCCGGTGCGTGGCGACGCCCGCGACGTGTCGTTCCACCCGGTCGAGGACGCCGGCGGGCAGGACAATGTCCTCGGCCGGGAGTGTCGGCCGCCGGTGGAAGGTGATGCCGCCGATGCCGGGCTCGTAGGTCGACCCGCCGAGCGAGAGCACCTGGCCGCGGAGGACCGAGCGTTCGATCATGAGGTCCCGGACGGTGCTGATCAACGTCGCCGCGACGCCGGCGGCCGGCGTGAGGATCTCCATCCGGGCCGTGGTGCTGCCGAACCGCGGCTCGGCGGCGCGCTGCAGGACGGCCACGGGGGCCCCGTCGACGGTGAACAGGCGCAGGCCGAAGGACACCGCCTGGCGGGTGGTGTCCGGGCCGGTCGCGACGCTCGCGTAATCCACGGCGCCGAGTGGGAACTGGTGGTAGCGGCCGGCGTGGTCCAGGATCTCGCTGAGCGAGCTGTGCCGGCGCTGCTCCCCGCCGCCGATGCCCAGGACCCGATGCGGACCGCCGCGCTGCTGCACCTCGGCGAGCGCGACGTCCAGGTCGACGAACAGGTGCGGCGGGACCTCCTCGGTGACCACGGGCAGCTCGCGCGGGTCGGTGCCGAGGTGCTCGCGCAGCGCCGGGACCAGCGCCGAGCCGTCCAGCGCCGCCGCGGAACGGTGCGCCTGCACCACCTCGTCGAGGAAAGCCTGAAACGCCGTCACGAAGCCGGCCGCGCGATCGTCCATGGTGCCCCCCGGAACCCGCCGCCCCGCGGTCGCGGCCCGGCTGTGCCTGGCACCGTATCGGAGACCGCCCCGCCCGGGTGGGCCGGCGCCGGGGAACCGCCCGGGCGTGACCGGCGCCACGGGCGGGCAGCACAGTCCCGGAAATCCCTAAGGCCGTC
>DASQDS010000855.1:0-8487 GCA_035634075.1 Pilimelia sp.
CACCGGCCGCAGCGTGCGGATCGCGCCGTCGACGTCTGCTGCGCTGGTGGCCGTCATGGCGCCGCCCGGGCACGTAGGACCCCCCACGCCGATCGGGGTGGGCGATGGCACGACGACCGTACCGCGTCGTAACTGGGCGTACTGTCGCGAACACGATCCACCGGTGGCGGGCGGCGCAGACCGCGCGGCGTACCGGCGCACGATCGGGCCGGCTCTATGCGTGGAGACGTCCAAAACGAGTGGAATGATGGTAAACCGTGGCCGCCTCGTCAAGCAGGGCAGAGCCACGTCGCCACCGCGGACAGCGATGCGACCTCGACGTCGGGGACCGCGGCGGCGTCCGTCTGCGCGTTGTGGCGGTTGAGCCACACCGCGAGCATGCCGGCCGCTCTCGCGCCGGCCACGTCGGAGGCCAGGCTGTCGCCGACGTGCCAGGCGTCCGACGGCTGGACCGCAAGTCGTCGCAGCGCCAACAGGAACGGAGCCGGATCCGGCTTGGCCGCGCCGATCTCGCCCGAGATGACCACCGTGTCGAACACGTCGTCGAGCCCGAGGCACCGGAGCTTGTCCCGCTGGAGGTCCGCTGGACCGTTGGTGACCAGGCCGAGGCGCACTGGACCCCCGGCCACCTGCGCGAGCAGGTCCGCCGCGTCCGCGAACAGGCGGTACGCGTCGCGGCTGTGCCGCTGGTGCCGCTCGAACGCGAACTGGACGACCGCTTCGTCGGTGCAGCCGCATGCGTGCAGCGTGCGGCGCCATGCTTCCCGGCTCGCGGCGAAGCCGTCCAGCTGACCCAGCCAGCACGACCGCTCCACGTGCGGCCAGTAACTCTGCCACGCGTCCGTGTTGGCCCGCCGCAGGTGCCGGGCGTCGAGCCCGGTGACCGCGGCGGCCACGGCGTCGCAGGTGGCGGCGACGGCCTCGGGTATCCCGCTGTTGTCCAGGAGTGTCTCGTCGAGGTCCAACAGCAGCGCGGACGGTCGGCGGTGGGAGACGCCGTCGGGCCTGCGTTCTGCCATGGCGACCAATGTACGAACCGGGTGGGGGCTGTCATTCGGCATTTCCGAGTACTGTCACACCGGCCACAGGGGACACGCGCACGGGGGTGCTGATGAACAGGCGGGACATTCTGCGGCGTACCGCATCGGCCGGCATGCTGGCGGCGCCGGCCGCGGCGGTGGTCGGGAACCTGACCGGCACGGACGCCGCGTCCGGGCCGGTCGCGAGCGTGCTGGCGGCCGGCGGGATCGACCTGCGGGAGCGCGGCCTCGTCCCGGGCGACGACGACGCCCATGCCGCCGGCAACACCGCGGTGTGGGAGCAGGCCACCGCCGAGGCCGCCGCGAACCGCACGGGCGTCTACCTGCCCGGATCGGCGGTCTACCGGTTCACCGGTCACCTGCACCTGGATTCGGGCGTCCGGTACGTCAGCGACGGCGCCACGCTCAGGTTGGCCAACGGCGCCAACCGGGACCTCGTGCGTACGCGGGACTTCGACCGCCTCTGGTCCACCGTGTCCACGGCCGGCCCCAGCGGATGGTCGCTGGTGGGTTTCACGCTCGACGGCAACGCCGCGAACCAGTCCGTCGACTGTTTTCCGCTGAGCCTGTGGGGGCGGGACTTCTCCATCGAACGCGTGCGGGTCACCAACGGCAGGGGCGGCGGGATCCGCTCGGGGAACGGTCCGGGCGGCGCCCTGATGGAAGCCCGGTTGGCCAACGTCACCGTGTACAACAATTCGCGGCTTCAGGTCGACTTCCGCGGGCCGAACGATTCGCAGTTGTCGGATGTCATCGTGTTCACCGACTTCTCGTTTCACGACGGCCGGGCGATTGCCGGCTCCCGCGGCATCGCGTTCACCGGCAACGCCAACGGCACGCAGGCGGACCGGCTGCACGTGTGGGGCTTCCACGAACGGGGCATCGAGCTCGGCTCGACCGGGGTGGCCGTCTACAACGGCGTCTCCGAGGGCGCCCAGGTCAACGTGCAGGTGCAGGCGAGTTCGTGCGTCTTCGACGGTACGGTCTTCGGCACGGCGGGCACCGGGCCGCACCGCGGCAGGGAGGTCGGCTACCGGCTGGGCACCGCCGGGACCGGCGTGACGCAGTGGAACAACCGCCTGCGCGCCACGATGCACCGATGGAGCGCCGGGGACCGGCCGGTGGACCTGGTCACCGACAACGGCACCAGTATCGACGTCAACGTGCTCGCCGGGGCCGCCACCGGGGTCGTCTTCGGCAGCCGCGACTACAAGACGACCGTCAACGTGCTGTGCCCGGACCAGCCCAGGTTCAGCGAGCGGGCGGGCGGCTTCAGCGGCACCGGGGCACCCAACGTCGCGCTCGGCGTGGTCGGCTCGCTCTACACCCGCCGCGACGGCGGGGCCGGCAGTTTCCTCTACCGCAAGACGTCAGCCGGCACCTGGACCGCCATCCTCTGACGGGCCGGCCGCCGCGAATCGGGGGATGCGGGCGACCGCGGCCGCGGCGACCGCGCAGCACACCGGACGACGCCGCCAAGGACCCGCACGGGCCGGTGCGGGAGGCAGGTGACGTGCTCGCC
The DNA here is from genome assembly GCA_035634075.1 of Pilimelia sp. Lineage (GTDB taxonomy): Bacteria > Actinomycetota > Actinomycetes > Mycobacteriales > Micromonosporaceae > DASQDS01. Next base: position 2,563 of record DASQDS010000855.1, read on the forward strand.
GCCTATGCCCGGCTGGCAGGTGCTTCCTGAACGCCGGCGCCGCGGTGGAGGGCGCGATGTGCGCCCTGACGGCCGGGCCCGCAGCGTGATGCCGACGCGGTACGAGGGGCGGTCGATCGGCCGGCCGACGCAACGGGCGGTCACCCACCCGGCCGGCTGGGCGCTCCGGCGGGCGGTGCCGGCGACGGCGGCCCCCGACGCGCAGGCCTGATCGTCGAGCCGCCGTGGCCCACGCGGCGCATGGCTGCCAATACGCGCCGCCACCGGGCGCGGGCCGGCTTGCCGGTGGCGGGCGGCGGAGCGGGGTGAACGGCGCGCCGTGTCGCCTCGACGCCTAGCAGCAATGCGACGAAATCCATGACCATCCTCCCGTCCGTTAACGGTCACGTGACCGTTAACGGGAGCATCCAACACCGGCCGCTGAGCTGTCAAGGCGCCCCGGAATTAGGATGCGGTCATCGTGGGAGACGAACAGCAGGACGACGGCGGGCCCGCCACCGCCAGACGGGCGACCCTCCGGGACGTGGCGCGGCTGGCGGGCGTCTCGCACCAGACCGTGTCCCGGGCCATCAACGACAAGGGCGAAATCGACCCGGAGACCCGCCGTCGGGTGCTCGACGCGGCCCGGCAGCTGCGCTACCGCCCGTCCCGGTACGCCCGCGGCCTGGTCCGGCCCGGCACGACCACCCTCGGCCTGATCGTGCCGGACGTCGTGAACCCGTTCTTCCCCGAGCTGATCGCCGGCGTCATCGACGCCGCCGGGCAGCAGGGCTGGCAGGTCCTCGTCAGCAGCACCCAGGACGAGCCCGGGCGGGAGCCCGAACTGCTGCGCTCGCTCGCCTGCCAGGTCGACGCCCTGATCGGTTATCTGTTCCAGCCGGACGACGTTGTCGCCGCCGCGGTCGAGGGCGTGCCGATGGTCATCATGGGCCGGCGCGCGCACGAGCCGACCTTCGGCGTCGTCGACCTCGACGTGGAGACCGGCCTGCGGGCAGCCGTCCGGCACCTGGCCGCCCGCGGTCACCGGCGGATCGGGATGCTCGACTGCCCGGCCGCCTGCGACCCCGCCCGCAAGGTCATCTTTCTGGCGCAGGCCGCCGAGCACGGCCTGACGGTGCCGGCGGACGCGGTCATCGCCGTCGAGCAGTCCATGGCGGGCGGCGAAGCGGGCTTCGAGAAGCTGCGCGCGGCGCGGCCGGACCTCACCGCCGTCTTCGCCTTCAACGACCTGGTCGCGCTGGGTGCCTACCGCGCCGTCCGCCGGCTCGGCCTGACCATCCCCGGCGACGTCGCCGTGCTCGGCTTCGACGGCCTCACCCTCGGTGAGCTGCTCGATCCACCACTGACCACCATCTACCTCGACAAGCGCCAGATGGGCGAGCTGGCGGTGGCCCAGGCGCGACAGCTGCTGGCGGGCGAGCCCACCGGCATCGCCCTGCTGGCGACCGAACTACTGATCCGCGGCTCAGCCTGAGCCGTCCGGCGAGGGCGGTCCGGCGGCGATTCAGGCGCCCGGACCGGGCGGTGGCGCGGTGCTCCGCCGCACCACCAGCCGGGTCGGCACCAAGGTGATGCCCGGCTCGGCCGGCTCGTTGCGGATCTGCCGCAGCGTGTTCAGGACACACCGGCGGCCGACCTCGGCGAAGTCCTGGTGCACGGTGGTCAGCGGCGGGATGAACGAGCCGCTGTCGGGGATGTCGTCGAAGCCCACCACGCTGATGTCGCGGGGGACGACCCGGCCCCTGTCGTGGAACGCCCGCTGGAGGCCGAGGGCCATCTGATCGTTGCCGGCGAACACCGCGGTGCAGTCCGGTTCGTCCGCCAACACGAGGCCCGCGCGGTAGCCGGCCTCGGCCGACCAGTCGCCGCGGTGCAGCGGTGGCACCGGCCGGCCCGCCGCGGCGAGCACGGAGCGCCAGGCCGCCGCGCGGCGCTCCGCGGCGAACGACTCCGGTGGCCCGGCGACGTGCCAGACCGTGCGGTGACCGAGATCGAGCAGGTGCTGGACGGCCTGCCGGGCCCCGTCGGTCTGGTCCGTGTCCACCACGGGGTAGCGGTCCCCGGCATCGGAGTCGACCACGACGACGTGCCCGCCGGGCGGCAGCGTGATCGTGGCGACGTCGAGCAGATGCACCTCCATCACGATGATCACCGCGTCCACGGCCAGCTCGCCGAGCCGGGTGAACGCGCCCAGGACGCCGTCCCGGGTCGGGGTGGCGACCGGGATCAGCGTGATCGCGTACCCCTCGTTGGCGGCGTGGCTGGCGATCGCCTCCAGGGTGCGGCTGTTCCCCGTGCTGGCCAGGGTGAACATGATGACGCCGATGGTGCGGAACTCACCGTTCTTCAGAGCCCGGGCGGCGCTGTTCGGTCGGTAGCCCAGTTGATGCATCGCCGCGAGGACCTGCTGGCGGGTCGTGGCGACGACCCCGGGATGACCCGTCGATACCCGGGAGACGGTCTGCGCGGAGACGCCGGCCAGGCGGGCCACGTCGACCATGGACACGCGGCGGTGCCGTCGCCGGCCACCCGGTGACTCCACCTCTCCCGACGCTTCGGGCGTCATCGCTGTAGCGCTCCCTTGGGCAAGCAGGCCGATGTCTTGACGTGCCGTGCGCCCGGTGAAACTATCACCGGACCTTGTTTACGTAAACATGGCCGGTCGCCGACCATATGTTTGCGCAGCCGACGATGTTCATCAGCGCCTATGCGAGGACGGCACCCTTGACAGTGAGTCAGCCCGTGATCGTGCGGCCCGCCCGCCGGCCGGGCCGCGCGGGGCGACGGCGGTCCTGGGTCGGGTGGCAGTTCGTCGGCCCCTTCATGGTCGTCTTCGCGCTCGTCTTCCTCGCACCGATCGGCTACTCCCTCTACCTGAGCCTGTTCCGGAACCAGCTGGTCGGGGGCAACTCCTTCGTCGGCCTCGACAACTACCGGCGCGCGCTCGACGACCCGCAGTTCTACTCCGCCCTTGGCCGCGTCTCGCTGTTCCTCGCCGTCCAGGTGCCGGTGATGCTGTTCCTCGCCCTGCTGGTGGCGCTCGCCCTCGACAGCGGGCGGCTCTACGGCCGCAACTTCTTCCGCCTCGCCATCTTCCTGCCGTACGCGGTGCCCGCGGTGGTCGCGACCCTGATGTGGGGCTTCATGTACGGCACCCGCTTCGGCCTGGTCGCCAACATCAACGACGCGTTCGGCGTGCAGCTGCCCGACCTGCTCTCGCCCGCCCTGGTGCTCGCGTCGATCGGCAACATCGTCACGTGGGAGTTCGTGGGCTACAACATGCTGATCTTCTACTCCGCGCTCCGGGTCGTACCCAAGGCCCTGTACGAGTCGGCGGAGATCGACGGAGCCAGCCAGCTGCGGGTCATCACGGCCATCAAGCTGCCCGCCCTCCGGGGCGCGCTGGTGATCGCCACCATCTTCTCGATCATCGGCAGCTTCCAGCTGTTCAGCGAGCCGAGCATCCTGCGAAGTCTCGCGCGCAACACGATCACCACCTACTTCACGCCCAACATGTACGCGTACTCGCTGTCCTTCAACGGCCAGCAGTACAGCTACTCCGCGACCGTGGCCATCATCATGGGCCTGATCACGATGATCGTGGCGTACGTCGTGCAACTGCGCGGCATGCGCAAGGAGCAATGACATGGTCAGCACCGCGCCCAGCCGCGCCGCCGGGTCCCGGCGCCCCCGACCCGGTGGTGCCGCCATGCTCCGCAGCCGCCCGCCGCGCTCCACCCGGCCGCGGCGCAGCCCGCTGCTCACCGCCCTGACCGGTATCATGCTCGTCTACTCGCTGATACCGCTGGCCTGGCTCGCGTTCAGTGCGACCAAGACGCGGGAAGGGCTGGCCACCTCCTTCGGCCTGTGGTTCGACGAAGACTTCGCCCTGTGGGACAACATCACCCGCACCCTGACCTACGACGACGGCATCTTCCTGCGGTGGCTCGGCAACACCCTGCTCTATGTCACGCTCGGGGCCGGCGGCGCGACCGTGTTGGCCGCCGTCGGGGGGTACGGCCTCGCCAAGTTCGACTTCCCGGGCAAGCGCGCCGTGTTCGCCATCGTCATCGGGGCGGTGGCGGTACCCGGCACCGCCCTCGCGGTGCCCACCTTCCTCATGTTCAGCCGGATGGGGCTGACCGACACCCCGTGGGCGGTCATCATCCCCTCCCTGGTCTCGCCATTCGGCCTGTACCTGATGTGGACGTTCTCGGCCGAGGCGGTCCCCACCGAGCTGCTCGAAGCCGCCCGTGTCGACGGGGCCGGTGAGATCCGCACGTTCCTGCGCATCGGCCTGCCGCTGCTGGGCCCCGGCCTGGTGACCGTCCTGTTGTTCACGATGGTCGCCACCTGGAACAACTACTTCCTGCCGTTGATCATGCTGAAGGATCCGGACTGGTACCCACTCACCCTCGGCCTCGACGCCTGGAGCGCCCAGGCCGAGACCGCCGGCGGCGAGGTCGTGTTCGACCTCGTCATCACCGGCTCGCTACTGACCGTCCTGCCGCTGATAGCCGCGTTCCTGCTGCTGCAGCGGTACTGGCAGTCCGGGCTTACGGCGGGCGGGGTCAAGGAGTGACGCCACCGGTCCGGCCCCTTCCGCACACTGCTGACGCGCATCGATGAGAGGACACGAGAAATGACCAGATACAGCCGTCGCGCACTGCTGCGGGGCGCCGCCGCCACGTGCGTCGTCGCGCTCGCCGTGACCGGATGCGGCTCCGGCGACGAACCGGATTCCGACCCCGGCGCCGGCGCCGCGAAGGCCGTCTCCGCCGAGGAGATCGAGGCCGCCCTGCAGGCCGGGGGCACCATCAAGGTGTGGGCCTGGGAGCCGACGCTCAAGCAGGTCGTGGCGAAGTTCCGGCAGAAGTACCCGAAGGTCACCGTGGACCTCGTCAACGCCGGCACCGGCAACGACCAGTACACCGCGTTGCAGAACGCGATCGCCGCCGGCGCCGGCGTGCCGGACGTCGCCCACATCGAGTATTTCGCGTTACCGCAGTTCGCCCTGGCGAAGTCGCTGACCGACCTCACGCCCTACGGCGCCAAGGACCTGCAGAGCGCCTACACGCCGGGACCGTTCTCTTCGGTCAGCATCGGCGGCAGCATCTTCGGGCTGCCGATGGACTCGGGTCCGATGGTCATGTTCTACAACAAGGAAGTCTTCGACAAGCACAACATCGCCGTCCCGGCCACCTGGGACGAGTACGTGGCGGCCGCCCGCAAGCTGCACCAGGCCGACCCGAAGGCCTACATCACCGCCGACAGCGGCGATCCCGGCTTCGTCACCAGCATGGTGTGGCAGGCCGGCGGCAAGCCGTACAAGGTCGACGGCACCACCGTGACGATCAACTTCGCCGACGACGGCGTCAAGCGCTTCGCGTCGACCTGGCAGCCGATGATCAGCGAGAAGCTGGTGTCCTCCATCGGCGGCTGGACCGAAGAATGGTTCCAGGCCCTCGGCAACGGCACCATCGCCACCCTGACGACCGGCGCCTGGATGCCCGCGAACCTGCAGTCCGGCGCCCCGGCCGGCAAGGGCAAGTGGCGGGCGGCGCCGATGCCGCAGTGGGAGGCCGGCGGCAAGGCGACCGCCGAGAGCGGCGGCAGCTCGCTCGCCATCCCGGCGGCCAGCAAGAACAAGACGCTCGCGTACGGCTTCCTCAAGTACGCCAACGCGGACGAGGGTGTGCAGATCCGCCTGGACAACGGCGCCTTCCCCGCCACCACCGCCCACCTGGCCTCGCCCGAGTTCCTCAACACCGAGTTCCCCTACTTCGGCGGCCAGAAGATAAACGAGGTCATGGCGGAGGCCGCGAAGCAGGTCGTGCCCGGCTGGTCCTACCTGCCCTTCCAGGTGTACGCCAACAGCATCTTCAACGACACCGCCGGCAAGGCGTACGTCTCGGGCACGCCCTT
>DASQDS010000856.1:0-6717 GCA_035634075.1 Pilimelia sp.
GTCGGCGGCGTGCAGCGCCTCCGGCGACCGGCCGGACGCCGACACGGCGATCCCCACGTCCGCGGCGCCGACCCAGCCGGGCACGCCCGCGCTGCGGTGCGCCAGCACCGGCACCGGCGACCGCGACCCGGCCACCGTGGCCAGGATGTCACCGGTACGGGCGGCGGTCCCCACGCCCGCGACGACGACCGCGCGGGGGCGGCCGTCGTCCGACAGAGCGGTCAGCTTCGCCTCCGCCGCCAACGCCGCCGACTCCCGGACCTGGGCACCGGCCGACGCCGTGGCGCGCAGCATCCCGCCCGGGTCGAGGCGGGCGATGGTGTCCGCGTCGTCCAGGAGGTGGTCGTCGGGCTCGCGCCGGCCGCTCACCCCGGCGGTGCCGTCGACCGGCGCGGCCATCAGGGGCCCTTCCGCACGGGCCGGGCCTCGTCGAGCAGCAGCACCGGGATGCCGTCGCGGACCTCGAAGACCCGCCCGCACTCAGGGCAGGTCAGCGTCTCCTCACCGGCGTCGTACTCCAGCGCGGTGTGGTGCGTGTCCGGGCAGGCGAGGATTTCCACGAGCTGAGGGTCCAGCGACACCGGACAACTCCTTCCACGACCATCCCCGGCGCCGGTTCGGCGCCGCGGTGAATCCCGGCGGGGATCATCCCAGAGCCTAGCGACGGGCGCCCGCGGGGACTCCCCCGCGCATCCGTACCCGCCATACCCTTCTCGGCGCCCCGCTACCCCCTGAGCCGGCGGTGAATCCGGGCCAGGCTTTGCTACCGGACGGTGCCGGTGTTGGTGGGTTCGCTCCTGCCGCTGCCGATCGTGCGGGACGCGGCCGGCGCGACCAGCGCCGGCGACACCGCCAGGCCGGGCAGGTCGAGCGCCCGGTGCAGCCAGTCGATGAAGGCCACGTAATCCGCCCCCACACTGATCTCGGCCGCCACCCCGTCCGACCGCCGGCTCATCCGGCCGACCGCGTCGAAGCCCACCCGGACCCGGTCGAACGCCACGACCCCCACCCCCAGCGCCGCGGCCAGCGCCAGAGCGTCATGCTGCATCGACGTGGGGTGGAAGCCGGCGAACCAGCAGTCGAAGTTGGCCCGGACCACCGCCGCCCACGGCCCTGCGCCGGGCTTCGCCAGGGACCGGTACAGCGGGCTGTCCGAACCGACCTCGATCTCCGGCCGGAAGGTCACCTCCGAGGTGACGAACCGCAACCGCGGTACGGCCGACAGGACCCGCGCCGCCGCCGCGGGATCCAGGCCCACGTTGTGGTCGGCGCGCGTCGGATCCCGGTGCCGCAGGGCACCGCCCATCTGCGTGACGTCCAGCCGCGCCGCCAACTCCGGCCGGGCCTGGAGCACCGCCGCCAGGTTCGTCATCGCACCGATCCCGAGCCAGCGCACCGGCCCGGGCCGCCGGGCCACCGCCGACACCGCGGCGACGACATCACCGGGCAGGGCAGCCGGGGAGCCGATGCCGGCGCAGCAGAAGTAGCCCGTACCCCCCGGCAGCGCGGCGCCGGCCACGACAGGCACGTCGGACCGCCCACAGAGGTCGAGCAGGTGCCGCGCCAGCCGAGCCCGCAGGCCGGCCGCTCCGTTTCCCCGGCCGGTTTCGTCGTTGGTTTCGTCGCTGGCGTCGTTGGTTTCGTCGCTGGCGTCGGTGGTTTCGTCGCTGGCGTCGGTGGTTTCGTCGTTGGTGATGACGAGCGCCAGATCCGGCACCGTCCGGGCCGCGGCCACCACCGCGACGGCGTCATCCGGATCCCCGCCGATGTCGGTGTCGATGATCAGCGGCCCGCTACCGTCCGGGATCATCGGTTGCTCCAGGCGTGGCGTCGAAACCCCGTACGGCCACCGTCCGGGCGTCCCGCCCCAGGCCGGCCAACGCCCGACGACAGCGCTGATCGGCTTGGCGGGTGGTCTCGGGCAACCGGTACCGGGGACTCAACGCCAGCGTTCGAGCGCAGGCGTTCTCCAGGCTCATCCGGTGGCCGACGGAGACGAACACCGGCTTGGTGGCGTCCTGCGTCCGCAGCACCCGCCCCAACACCTCCTCGCCGTCGCGCAGCTCCGACCATTGCCCGCGCAGCTGCCCGGGCTCCTCCCACTGCCCCACCAGCGCCGTCTTGCCCACGCCGAAAGCGGGCAACCCGGTCAGCACGCCGAGGTGACACGCCAAGCCGATGCGACGCGGGTGCGCCAGGCCATGACCATCGCAGACGAGCACCTCCGGTGTGGTGCTGAGCCGGTCCAGGGCAGCCAACAAGGCCGGCACCTCACGGAAGGCAAACAGACCCGGCACGTAATCGAATGCGGCGTGCCCGATGATCACCGCCTCGTCGACAACCGCCAACGTGCGCGCATCGAGCACCACGGCGGCGGCGGCGAGGCGATCCCCATCCTCCGCGTACGCCACATCGAGGCCAGCGATCGTGGCGGGGTGTGCGGGGCCGGGACCTGTCAGATCGACGAGCGGCCGCAGTCGGTCCTGCACGGCGTACGCCTCCGCAACCGTGCGCGGCCAGTCGGCCAGATGCCGAGTAAACAGCTCGCCCATGGAAGCACCCTATGCCCGTCGGTGATCTCGGCGCCCCGGCCGGAACCCGCTGGGGCCGAGCACCGGTCGTACGCAAACGGGGCCGTCAGGACGAGTGCGCGGATATGCACAGCACTCGAGCGATTCCAGTAGTTCTTTATGGCAAAGATGTTTGCATCTACCTGACGCTCGACAACCTCAGAATCACGACTCTGGGTCGGGATCGGCGCCTGGGTCGCCACGCTGATGCAACTCGCGCTCGAACATGGCGTACGTTTTGCGCCGCAGCCCATGAATCATGGCCCGCTCATTCTGCGTCAAGGGCCGCCCCTCGGAAATAGCCTGGTCTTCGAGCGCAGCGATGGTTCCATACAGCGCAAAGATTGGGCCGTCACCGCGCAGGTAATACGCCCGCTCACTTTCTGTCAGGTCAATGAAGCGCTTGCGGTCAATCCGATCTACCTCACCACCGACGTCAGACTGCAGCTCAATCAGAACGAGAGAATCTACGCTTTTCCATCCCCCCGTGTCAATGGACAGACGCCAGATTCCTGGATTTTCATAATCGTCGGGGAACATCACCTTGACAGGCGACTTGTTGTACCGATAGTAGGACGGGCGCGGCCGCCTTTGTCCTTCGCTCACGACCCCTCCCATCACAACGCTGATTCCAGGGCAGCCCAGAAAAGTCGCTGCTGCGCCTGCTGCACGCCTATATGGATCGCTGACTCCATAGTACTCATCGGGCTCTGTGCTGACCGCGCCAACGCGACTAGATCTCGGCGTACCTCAAAAAGCGCATGCTCCCACTCCGCCACCTCGTCCAAAGCAGTAAGGTGCAGCCGAAACTCGGCGATATGTCCGTTCGAGGTTCTGATCCTCATTTGGATGTCGCGGTAACCGCTGTCTTGGGGAGAAGTGAAGCGATCTTCGAAGGCTACGATGGTAACCGACGGGTCCTCGGCCACTCGACCCAATGCATCGTAAAGGTCGTTCAGCGAGTCGAATTCGACCTTTGCGGCCGCTAGATCGGTCAACCTGGAAGCGTCCCCACTATAACCCTGAATCTTGTGCATGGCACGCTGTTTCTCTTTGGGTTCTTCTCGCCAGCCAGGGCGCCCTTCGCCCTCTTCCCCCGGCCGTGCGGTTCGTACGGCAAGTTGCTCCACCTCTTCACGAACTGCCTCGGCCTGTTGATACAGCCGGTCAAGGTACTGCTCTTGATAATTCGCATCGGCCAGCCGGCTGACATCGAAGTCCGGTTGGTGTGCCCTACCTTGCACGCGTGCAGACAACGCATTGCTAATGCTCAACTGAGCAGCGGTGAGCGGGGTCTCCCGAGGCGTTGGTGTTCCCTCCGCGACGATGGCTTCCGGTCCACGCCTAGCAATGCCAGCCAAGACTTCGCCAAGCGCATCAACCGCTTGAGGATGGCTAGCGAGGTGGTGCAAGGTCAGTGGCCGGGCGGATAGGGAAATGCCTAACTCCGGGGTGGTGAGTATCATTCGCGCAAGGTCGGGCTGGGTCGCTAGCTGTGCCACTAGCAGCCGACCGAGCGTCTCTCGCCCCTCCGGAGGGGATGTCGTGAGGCGTTCGAACATCGCCTGCACGCCGGCGTCGCGGAACAGGTTGCTGATGTCGCGCGCGTCCGCGTCTGTGAGCTGCGGCGCCATCCGCCGCAGGGTCGCCGAATCAAGGGCGGCGCTCAGCTCCATGGGCGTCACGCCCGCAGCGAGGACCGCGTCGATGTCAGGCGCCGACGCGACGATGGCGGACACATCACGTGCCCGAGCGCCCGGCGCGGGGTTCGAAGCGCCGGCTGTCGCGGCCGGACCCGTACTGTCTCTCGGCTCGGCGGAGGTGGCGCGCGGCTCGGCGTCTGTGCTCCCGACGTTGCTCATGTGCCCGTCGGCCGGTCCAGCATCGGCTGGCGTTACGCCCAACGCCTGGTCACCCTCAGCGGACCTGGCGGCTGAGGCTGCGGAGGACGGCCCCACTGCCGCCGGGGTCGGTTCGGCGAGACCGCCGGTATTGGTTGTGGTTTCCCGTCCCCGCCCTCCTTGCGAATCAGCCTGCTGCGCCTCGGGTCGCGTACCGGCGCCTGAGGAGGATTCTGCCGCGGGTTCACCTGTCGTCCGTACTTCGCCGGCAGCATCCAAGGGTGAAGGGCTCTCTTCGTCCGCGGCATCGCTCGGCTGCGGATCCGGCGGGGTGGAGCCGGGCGGGGGTGGGCCGGTAGGCAGCGCGGCGTCGAATGATGGGTCACCGGCCGGTGCGGCAGGGGTGCTGCCGTCGAGAGGCGGGCGGCGGGTCCAGGCACCCGGCGGGTGGTTGGGCAGCGGCATGGGGTTGCCCTGGCCGTCCATCACCAGGGCGTCCATCGTGGTGACGTTGCCGTCGTTGGCCACCCCGTAGTGCCCGTACAACGGGAGGTTCTCGCGGATCTGCCCGTTCTGCGGATCCACGAACAGGATGGTGCCGTTCTGGTTGATCGCCGCCCACGCGTGGGCGCTGCCGCCCTCCCACGCCGTGACGATGAACGCGAACGAGCCGTGCCCCCCGGTTGTCAGCTGCGTGACCAGGTTGTTCATCGCGTGGTTGACGGCGAGTTGTGCCTGTTGCGGCGGCAGGTGGCCGACGTACGGGCACATGCCCTGGAACCGGCCGCCCGTCACGTCCTCCACGCGCCCGGCGCCGTCCGCCTCACCGTTCATCGGAAGCGTGGGGTCGCCGTTGGCGTACGCGTCGAAGGTGCGGGGTGCCGACACGCGGGGCCGGCCGTGCACCCAGGTGTCGAAGAAGGACAGCACGCAGTCGTTGCAGTTGATCGCGCGGGTGGGGTCCGCCGCCGGGCCACCGTCGTTGCTGAGGCCGAAGTAGTCGCCCACGCGCGGGTCGGCGGTCCGCACGATGTTGCCATGGGCGTCGCGGGGCATGGCGCGTTCCAGGTCACGCTGGTGCAGCGCCAAGGGCTCGCGTAAGCCACCGCGCTCGCCGTACCGCCGAGTCGTTTCCACCGGCGGCGGCCGGTCGCTGCCCGTCAAGGCCGACCTGTTGTCTGTCTCCACCGGCCCGCGGGCGAGGTTGCCGATGTCGTCGTTGGCGCGACGCCACTCCGGTCCGTCGACCTCGGCGCGATCGGGCAGCAGGCCGCCGTCGAGGACGGCATAGGCCTCGTCCTGCAGCTCGTACGCCGCCCGCATGGCCTGGTCCGCCTGCGCCCTGAGGTGGTCGGCCCGCAGGGTGAACCCGTCGCTCCGCGCCCGGGCCGCCTGCTGCGCCAGCTCGGTCGCCCGACGCTGTTGGTTGTCGGCGGACAGGCGCAGGTGGGCCGCCTGATCTTCCCGCCGGTTGCGCTCGTGCTCCGCCCGCTGCCGGGCGGCGTACTCGCTGTGCCCCCTGCGCTCCAACGCCTCCTGCTCCGCCGCTAGCTGCGGTGACGGGGTGTACGGGGTGGTGGTGTCGCCGAAGAAGGGGTCCGCCGGGCGGCGCGCGTCGTCGACCGCCGGTGTCGGCCGGTCACCGCCGCGGGTCACCTCGGCCTCGGCCATCGTGGGGCCATCCGTGTCCGGCGATGTGGCCTCGTCCTGGACGGTCCGCGGGTCTGCGTCCACCGTCGGCTGCTGCGCGTCCACCGTGGGCTGCTGCGCGTCGACCGTGGGCTGCTGCGCGTCGAGCGGAGCCGGTTCGGGTGCCGCCTGATCGGCCGCGACAGGCGCCGGTTCGGTTGGCTGGCTGGTGTCCGTAGCCGGCGACGCCTCGGTCACCGGTGCCGAATCCGCCTCGGGCTCGGCCTCCGTGGCCGGCAGTGCGTCCGTCACCGGTGCCGGGTCCACCGCGGGACCGGTGTCCGCAACGGGTAAAGCCTCCGTCACCGGCTCCGCATCCACCACAGGAGCGTCCGTGACGGCCAGCGTCTCGGTGACCGGCAGTGTCTCGGCGACGGGCAGCGTCTCCGTGACGGGCAGCGTCTCCGTGGCCGGCGCCGTGTCGACGGCGGGGCTGGTATCCGTGGTGGGCGCGGTGTCCGGCACCGGCCTGACGTCCACCGCCGGATCGCCGTCCGTCGCCACGACGGGGCTCGGCGTCGGCGTGCTCGGCTGAGGGTCGGGGGCCGGCGTGGAGACCGGCAGCTGGGCGGTCGGGCCCGGCGACGGCGGGGGCGCGGGCGGCGGGGGCGGCTGAG
>DASQDS010000857.1:0-2364 GCA_035634075.1 Pilimelia sp.
GACGGGCTGCCGCTCGCCACGCTGCCCGAGCCGGGCCGCGCCGCGGCGGCCCGGGCACTCGCCGACGGGCTCCTCGACCCCGCGGCCCACGCGACCGGCCGCGCCGTGCTCACGCTGCGCGGGCGGCTGCTCGCCGACGCGGTCGTGCGGGACCTGCTGCCGTGATCAGCGCACCATGGTGACCGACATCGGGTAGCGGTAAAGCGTCCCCTCGGTCGCCTTCACTCCGCCGATGATGCCGAAGACGATCGGCACGAGCGCGATCACGAACGGCACGAAGAAGAGCACGCCGCAACTGATGATCGCCAGGACGACGCCGCCCAGCATGGCGAGCGCCCAGGTGATCTGGAAGTTGAGTGCCGCGACGGCGTGCGCCCGCACGGTCTGCGACTGGCCACCCTTGGCGAGCAGGGCGATCAGCGGGGCGACCCAGCCCAGCAGGCCGCCGCCGACGATCACGCCGGCCGGTCCGCCGAAGTGGGCGAGCAACGCCCAGGTCTTCTCGTCGCTGTTCGCGTACCCGGGGGAGGGGTGCCCGCCGTACGCCCCGCCGGGCGGGTAGCCCCCGGGCGGAAAGCCCCCGGGTGGCGGCGGGTAACCGCCGGCGCCCGAGGTCGGTGGCGGGTAGCCGGCCCCGGAGGTCGGTGGCGGGTAGCCGGCCCCGGCGGGCGGTGGCGGGTAGCCGCCGGCGGGCGGCGGCACGTAGCCGGGAGAGGCGGCCCCGCCCGGCGCGGAGTAGGTGGGCGGCAGGGGAGTGGTCGGCTCCGACCCTGAGTCGGGTGTGGCGTCCCCGGGCGGGCGAGGTGGTTCGGTCATGCGGTCACCGTATTGCGTCCGATCAAGCCGTCACCATCGGACGTCCGAACTGACTTGCCGACGGGCCCCGGCCGCGGGCGTCGCCGGGTGTGGGCCGGCGGCGTAGACTGGCACTCATTACACTTGAGTGCCAGCCCCCGGCCCCGCGGGAGGCGGGCGCAGGGAGGTGCGGCATGGGTCTCGACGACCGCAAGCTGGCGGTCCTGCGTGCCATCGTCGAGGACTACGTGGCCACGCAGGAGCCGGTCGGCAGCAAGGCGCTCGTCGAGCGGCACCACCTCAACGTCTCGCCCGCCACCGTGCGCAACGACATGGCGGTGCTGGAGGAGGAGGGCTACATCCGGCAGCCGCACACCAGCGCCGGCCGGGTGCCCACCGACCGGGGCTACCGGCTGTTCGTCGACCGCCTCTCCCGGGTCAAGCCCCTCTCGCCCGCGGAGCGCCGGGCCATCGAGCGGTTCCTGCTCGGCGCGGTCGACCTCGACGACGTGGTGCACCGCACCGTGCGGCTGCTGGCGCAGCTCACCCGGCAGGTCGCCGTGGTGCAGTATCCGAGCCTGGCCCGTTCGTCCGTCCGGCACCTCGAGCTTGTGCCCATCTCGACGACCCGGCTCATGGTCGTCATGATCGTGGACACCGGCCGGGTGGAGCAGCGGCTCGTCGAGCTCCCCTCGCCCGTGCCCGCCGACGACGTCACGGACCTGCGGCGCAGCATCAACGAAAAGCTCGCCGGCCAGCGGCTCACCGAGACGCCGCCGCTCGTGCAGGCGCTCCTCGACGAGGTCAGCCCGAGCCTGCGGCCGGCGATGACCACGCTGTCCACGGTGCTGCTCGAGACGCTCGTCGAGCGCAAGGATGAGCGCCTCGCCCTCGCCGGCACCGCGAATCTCACCCGGGCCGGGCTGCTCGACTTCCACGGCTCGCTGCGGCCGATCCTCGAAGCGCTGGAGGAGGAGGTCATCCTGCTCAAGCTCATCGGCGAGGTCGAGGCGAGCACCACCCGCGTGCGGATCGGCGACGAGAACGAGATCGAAGACCTGCGCGGCGCGTCCGTGGTGAGCACCGGCTACGGCCCTGGCAGCGTGATCGTCGGGGGGCTCGGCGTGTTGGGCCCCACCCGGATGGACGACCCCGGCACCATCGCCACGGTGCGCGCCGTGGCACGCTACGTTGGCGACCTGCTGGCGCAGAACTGACCCGGCTCCAGGACTGACGCGAGGACACGGACGGCAGTGGCCAAGGACTACTACGGAATTCTCGGTGTCAACCGGGAGGCCTCCGACGACGAGATCAAGCGGGCCTACCGCAAGCTGGCCCGCCAATACCACCCGGACGTAAACCCGGATCCGGAGGCGCACGAGAAGTTCAAGGACATCAACGCCGCGTACGACGTCCTCTCGGACGACCAGAAGCGGCAGATCGTGGACCTCGGCGGGGACCCGCTCGCCCCCGGCGGCGGTCCCGGCCCCGGCGGCCCGGGCGGCGGCCCGTTCGTCGGCTTCCAGGACATCATGGACGCCTTCTTCGGCGCCGGCGGCGCCCCCGGTC
>DASQDS010000858.1:0-7914 GCA_035634075.1 Pilimelia sp.
GCGCCGCCGGGGCGGACGCGCGCCTGGTGGAGCTTCCCGGCGTGGACCACTACGAACTCATCGACCCGCGGGCGGCCGCGTGGGGGACAGTCACCTCCGCCCTCGCCGCCGTGGCGAATACATCGGTCGTCATTGACGCGCCGTCCACCGGGGCGATACAACGCCCGGTGAACTGATCGCGAGGAGGCGACGTGGCGGAGCTGGATCGCCGACAGGCGCTGCGGCTGCTCGCCGCGCTGGGCGTGGCCGGCGCCGGCGCCTCGGCCTGCGGCGACTCCACCCTGTCCGCCGACCCGGTGGTCGGCACCGGCGGCGGCAGCATGAAGGTCGGCCTGCTCGTTCCGGCGGCCGGCGGGCGCAAGGCGATCGGCGACGACATCGTCCGCGGCTTCGGCGTCTACCTGGGCCTGAACGGCCGGCAGCTCGGCGGTGTGACGGTCACGCTGGAGGTGGCGCCCGAGGGGGAGACCGCGCAGTCGGCCGTCGCCGGCCTGACCACCCTGCTCAACCGGGAGGTCGCCGCCGTGGTCGGGGTTGCCGGCGCGCGGGCGATGCTGGCCATTCGCGAGACGGTCCGCACGGCCAAGGTGCCCGTGCTCGGGACGAACGCCTCACCGGCCGGGCTGGCCGGCGACGAGGTGTACCTGTGGCGCACCGCCGGCGCCGACCGGGACCCCGGCATCGCGCTCGCCCCGCACGTCCGGCAGGCCGTCACTGGCCGCGTGCTGCTCGTCGCCCCCACCCCCACCGACGGCGGCGACGCGCTGACCGGCTTCCGGGACGCGTTCGGGCGCACCGACCCGCGGTTGATCCGGCAGCCGCTGTGGGCGGGGGAGAACACCAACCCCCGCCCCGGTTACTACCAACCGGCGGTGGAGGCCATCCGCCGGGCGCGACCCGCGGCGATCTTCTGCGCGTTCGCCGGCGCGGCGGCGGTGGGCTTCCTCCGGGACTACCGCGCGGCGGGAGTGCCGGCGGCGGTGTACGGGACCGGCTCGCTCACAGAGGGGCCGGTCCTCGCCGAGCTGCGGGAGGAGGCGCGCGGGATCGTCACCGCGATGAACTACTCGCCGGGGCTGCCCGGCGGCGCCAACCGGGTCTTCTCGTCGGCGTACCGGCAGCAGTACGGCGGTTCCCCCTCGGCGTACGCAATGGCCTCCTACGACGCCGCCCAGGTGCTCGACCGGGCGATCCGGCTGGCCGGCGGCTCCACCTCCGCCCAGCAGATCAACCTGGAGCTTGGCCGGGTCGGGCAGGTGGACAGCCCGCGCGGGAGCTGGCAGTTCAATCAGGCCCGCACGCCGCAGCAGCGGTGGTACCTGCGGGAGGTGCGGCGCGACGGCCGGGTGCTGGCCAACGTGGTCATCCGCGAGCTGGACACGCTGGGCTGAGGGGGCGCAGCTCCGCGACGCAGCACTTCACGCTGCCGCCGCCCTTCTTGAGCTCCGACAGCTCGACCAGCATCGGCGCGTAGCCGGCGGCCGCCAGCCTCCCGGCCATCCCCGTGGCTTCGGCGTTGAGCAGGACGTGCCGGCCGTCGCTGACCAGGTTGAGGCCGAAGGCGTACGCGTCCGACTCGTCGGCGCGCACGGCGGCGGGGAAGAGCTGGCGCAGGACCCGCTGCGCGGAGGGCGCGAACGCGCCGGGGAAGTAGGCGATGTTGCCGTCGTCGAGGGCGGCCAGCGCCGTGTCCAGGTGGTAGAAGCGGGGATCCACCAGCTTCAGCGCGATCACCGGCCGGCCCAGCGCGTCCTGCGCCTCCGCGTGCGCGGCCGGCTCGGTGCGGAAGCCGTACCCGCCGAGGACGATGCCGCCGTACGCGCCGGGGAGGTAGACGAAGTCCCCCTCGCCCTCGTTGGTGCGTTGCGGCTCGACGAACCGCCAGCCGGCCGCCTCGTAGAACGAGCGGTGCGCGCGCGCCTCGCGGATCCGCTGGGCGTGCAGGAAACGGGCGCCGTACGCGGTGCCGTCCACGACGAAGGCGCCGTTGGCGGCGTACACCATGTCGGGCAGGCCCTCCTCGGGCGGCAGGGTGTGGACCACGTGGCCGAGGCCGAGGAGCGTCTCGCGCAGCCTGTGCCACTGCTTGAGCGCGAGTTCGGTGTCCACCGGCGTGGTGATGTCCATCCACGGGTTGATGGCGTACTCCACCGCGAAGTGCTCCGGGGCACACATCAAGTATGTCCGCTTTCGCGGCTTCCGCTCCACCATGGCCACGATCATTAGGGTAGGGAGGGCCGATGCCGTGTAACAGCCGGGAAGGTTGCGTCCGAGAGGCCGAACGTTGCAGATAGACCCCGTCGATCAGCGAATCATTGCGTCACTGGTGGCCGACGCGCGCGCTTCGTACGCCGACATCGGCGCCCGGGTGTCGCTCTCCGCCCCGGCCGTCAAGCGCCGGGTCGACCGGCTTCGATCCGCCGGTGTCATCCGCGGCTTCACGGCGGTGGTCGACCCCCGCGCGATCGGCTGGACGACCGAGGCGTTCGTGGAGCTCTTCTGCACCGGCCGCACCACCCCGGCGCAGATCGCCGTGGCCACCCGCCGGCACCCCGAGGTCGTCGGTGCGTACACGATCTCGGGCGAGGCCGACGCGCTGGTGCACCTGCGGGCGGCCGACATCCGGCACCTGGAGCAGGCGCTGGAGCGGTTGCGCGCGGAACCGTTCATCACGTCGACCCGGAGCATGATCGTGCTGTCCCGGCTGGTCGAGTCGCCCACCGCGGTCGCCGCGCCGGACTGAGCCGCGCTCGCGCCTGGCGTCGGCCCGCGGAACCGACGGGCCGGGCGGGCGCGTCCAAGGCGGCATGACCTGGACACCGCCGCGCCGCGCGCTCGCCGCCTGCCTCGCCCTCGCCGTCGGCTTCACCGCCGGCTGTACGGCGGACGAGCGGCGCACCCCGGCACCGGATCCGGCGCCCGCGCCGGCGTCCCTGCGGCTGGTGTCGTTCCCGTCCTGCGCCGAGGCGCTCGCCGACCTGCGCCGGGCGGCGAAGGCACACGTCGGGCCGTTCGGCTTCCAGGGCGGTGCCGACCCCGTGGGCGCCGACGGGAGCGGCCCGGCCCGGACGGCGGCCGGTGCCGCGTCGACCGCGTACGGCGGTGAGCCGGCGTACTCGGCGACGAACACGCACGAGCCGGGCGTCGACGAGCCCGACCTGGTGAAGACGGACGGGCGCCGCATCGTCACCGTCAGCGGCACGGTGCTGCGGGTGGTCGACGCCGCCCGCCGCGTGGAGACCGGCCGGCTGGAGCTGCGCGCCGCGGCGGCCAGTACGGTCGCCCGGCCGGACGCCGACCTGCTGCTGCACGGTGACCGCGCGCTGGTGCTGCTCCGCGACTGGCTGCCCATGCGGCCCGGCGCCGACGGCGGCCGGATTTCGCCGGCGGGCGCCCCGAGCGGGCCCCGCGTCGTGCTCGTGGACCTGGCCGGTGCGACCCCCCGGCTGCTGGCCGAGTACCGGATCGACGGGTCCCTCGTGGACGCGCGGCAGGTCGGCGGGACGGCCCGGGTGGTCGTGCGGTCGGCACCGCGGATCGCCTTCCCCTACGGCGAGGGCAGCGACGCCAGCCGGGTGGCCGCCAACCGGCGGATCATCGACCGGGCGGGGGAGGCGGACTGGCTGCCCCGCTACACCACCACCGCCGGCGGCCGGACGACCAGCGGGCGGGTCGGCTGCGATCGACTCAGCCGGCCGCCGGACCACTCCGGCACCTCCCTGGTCACGGTGCTCAGCTTCGACCTGGCGCGCACGACGCTCGGCGACGGCGACCCGGTGACCGTGGTCGCCGACGCGGACACCGTCTACGGCACCGGACGCAGCCTCTACCTCGCCGACGACGGTCGCTGGCGCCGCCTCGGCTGGGGCACCGGGCCCCGGGGCGACGGGCCGCCCGCCCGCACCGCGCTCTACGCGTTCGACACCGCCGGGCCGGGGCGACCGCGGTTCGTGGCCGCCGGCTCCGTGCCCGGCTGGCTGATCAACCAGTACGCGCTCTCGGAGTGGGACGGGCACCTGCGGGTCGCCGTCACGACCGACGAGCCGTGGGCCGGGGACACCGGCTCGGCCGCGCCGACATCCGAGTCGGCGGTGCACACGCTCACCCGGCGGGGGGCGCGGCTGGCGCCCGTCGGCACCGTCGGTGGCCTCGGCAAGGGCGAGCGCGTCTTCGCCGTCCGGTTCGCCGGCCCCGTCGGGTACGTGGTGACGTTCCGCCAGGTCGACCCGCTCTACACGGTGGACCTCCGGGACCCGGCGCGCCCCCGGGTCACGGGTGAGCTGAAAATCACCGGCTACTCGGCGTACCTGCACCCGGCCGGCGACGGCCGCCTGATCGGCATCGGCCAGGAGGCCTCGGCCGAAGGCCAGGTCCAGGGCACCCAGGTGTCCCTGTTCGACGTGTCCAACCTGGACCGGCCGGCGAGGTTGGCCCGGCACCACGTCCGGGGAGGCTACTCCCAGGCGGAGTCCGACCCGCACGCGTTCCTCTACTGGCCGGCGGAGCGGCTGCTCGTCGTGCCGGTGACCAGCTTCGACCGGACGACGGGCGGCAAGGGCGACGGCGGCGCGCTCGTCCTGCGGGCCACGGACGCCGGCTTCACGGAGGTGGGCACCGTCCGGCACCCGAGCCCTGGCACCGGTGGCCCGACGCTGATCCGCCGCTCGCTGGTTGTCGGCGACGTGCTGTGGACGGTCTCCGACGCCGGCCTGCGCGCCGTCCGGCTGGGCACGCTGGGCCAGCTCAGCTGGCTGCCGGCCTGACAGCGAGCTGGCTGGCTGCCGGCCTGACGGTCAGAGGTACATGCCGGTCTTGTGGCCGTCTTCCTGCCGGCCCGGCTTGTCGGCCTCGCCGAAGAACCGCTTGCCGCCGAACTCACCGTGCAGCCGGTCGTCCAGCTCGTCGGCCAGCCCTGTCATGACCTGGACCGCCAGCATGAGGTGCGTGGGCTGGAAGTTGCGCCCGAACACCGGCACCGAGGCCCAGACCGTGTCGCTGGTGCAGTACAGCCGGCCGATCGGCATCCGGTTGGTCAGCTCGGAGAGGCGCACGTACAACTGCTCGGTGGGCTCCACCTCGGTGAGGACCGGGGAGAACACGTCCACCAGGGGCGGGTTGTCCCGCACCCGGACGAACACCATCGCCGAGCCGGCCCGGATGTTGATGTCGCCGTCGGCGTCCACCTGGAGCGCGTCGGCCTCGGACTTCTGCATCGCGGCCACCACGGTGCGCACCCGCTCGCCGAGCGGGATGGCGTCCTCCAGCGCCTGGTTCGGCGTCCGACCCGCGGCCGCGGCCAGGTCGGCGAGCCCACGCTCGAGGTCCTCCTCGTCGATCAGCTCCGCACGGGCCGTCCCGAGCGGCTCCAAGGGCAGCTGCTCCTCGGCGGCGTCCCACCCGTGGTAGACGAGGAAGGCGGGGTGCGGCGCGCCGTACACGTCGCGCAGCGTGCGGGACACGATCGCGGCCAGGCGGGACGCCTCCCCGGCGGCGCTGCGCAGGCCGAACTGGTTGCGCGACCCCTCCACCACGCCGGGCGGCGACCAGCCGAGGGCGATCAGGTCCGCCACGGCGGCGCGGTCCATCCGGAAACCCGGGGGCAGGGCGGCGTTGCCGACGGCGAGGGCCACGAGCCGGCCGCCGGGCTCCGCACGCACCGTCACCGAGTATTCGGCGTCGCCCGTCCCGGAGGCGGTGGGGTCCAGCGTCAACTCCAGCCGGGCACCCTCGGGAAGGGTCGACAGCGCCGCGGCCAGCGCCCGGGCGAACTCCCGCCACGCCTCGGTCACCTTTGCCCGCAGATCGGCGGTGGTCGGCTCGTCGAGCAGGTGCGCGTGCAGGTCGGCGTCGAGCTGCACGGCTTGCGTCGCCCGGCTGACCGCCTCCGCGGCGCTGACCGGCTCCGCGGCGCTGACCGGCTCCGCGGCGCCCGCCGTGGTCGGCTCCGGCGCCGCGTCCGGCGGTGTCGGATCCTCAGCCGGCATGATCGCCCCCCTCCGTCAGGCACACCCTACCGAGCGGCGCCAGGTGGGGGGCAGGTGGCAACCGTGCCTGCCCCGGCCCGGCGATCAGTTTCCACCCTCGTTGGGGTGCACCGGCCAGCCGGCGGCAAGGGCGCTGAGCCGGCCGGCCGCCTCCGCCGGGTCGGCGCCGCGGCCGACGGCGACGCCGAGGAGGTACGCCGTCACGGGCGCGCCCGGCCGGAGCACGCCGTGCGCCACGTCCTTGGCCAGGCCCAGCACCAGCGTCGTGTGCGCCTCCGCGGGGTCGAGACCCAACTCGCGGCACGCCGCGGCCGTCCACTCGGGAAGCGTCGTCATCGGGCCCACTCCTGTGCGCGTCGCAGGTCGGCATCAGTGTCGCAGTCGAACCACGGTGGCGCGCCGGCGCCCGCCCAGGACACCTCGGCCACCCGGACCCCGCTGAACAGCTCCCGGACGGCGGCGCCCCGCACGGGCACCCGGCCGGCCAGCGCCGCCCGGAGCGCGTCGGCCCGCCACACGCCGCACAGATTCTGCCGGCGCCCGGACCGGTCGACGTAGACGGCCGCGGCCCAGTCGCCGGCGGCAAGTGTGCGCCGCAGCTCCGCGACGGCCGCGGCGTCGAGCAGCGGCAGGTCGGCGGCCAACAGGGCGACCTCCGCAACGGTCGGCGGCACCAGCGCCAGCCCGGCGGCGGCGCCGGCGACCGGCCCGCCCCCCGGTGGGTCCTCCCGGGTGAGCAGCACCCCCGGCGGCACGCCGAGCGCCGCCGGGCCGACGACAATTCGCGGGCATGCGTCGGCGACGGCCGCCAGCACCCTCGAGACCATGGGCTGCCCGGCCACCGGCAGCGCCGGCTTCACGGCCCCACCGAGGCGCCGGCCGGCCCCGCCGGCCAGCACGACAGCCGCCAGTCCCATGGCCACCACGGTACCGACCCCGCAGCGGCCGACCGCCGGCGCCGAGACCGGGCCCGGGGCGGGCGGCCGGCGGCGGGCGGCGGGCGGTGGTGCGGCTCTATACGCTCGACGGATGGGACGGGCGACGGACCGGCGGCCGGTGTGGCGGGTGGACGCCACGGACGGCCGCGGCCCCACCCGCCGGCCGGACACGCTGGCCGCCGAGGAGCCGTTCGAGATCCGCGTCGGGCCGGCCGGCCCCGGGCGGCGGGCGCCGCTGGCGGTGACCATGCGGACGCCGGGCGACGACATCGACCTGGCCATCGGCTTCCTCTTCACCGAGGGCGTCATCGCCACCGCCGGGGACGTGCTGACCGCACAGCTCTGCGCCGGCACCGACGCCCCGAACACGTACAACGTCGTGGACGTGGCGCTCGCACCGCACGTGCCCCCGCCCGTGACGGACCCGACGCGCAACTTCTACACCACGAGCTCGTGCGGGGTGTGCGGCAAGGCCAGCATCGACGCCGTCCGCACCACCTCCCGCCACCCGGTCGCCGACGACCCCGCCACCGTCGCCGCGACGGTGCTGGCGGCGCTCCCCGACCGCCTGCGGGCCGCCCAACGGACCTTCGACCGCACCGGCGGGCTGCACGCCGCGGGGCTGTTCACGGCGGCCGGCGACCGCGTCGTCGTGCGGGAGGACGTCGGCCGGCACAACGCTGTCGACAAGGTCGTCGGCTGGGCCGTGCGCGCCGGCCGGGTGCCACTGCGCGGGCACATCCTTCTCGTCTCGGGCCGGGCCAGCTTCGAGCTGACGCAGAAGGCGTCGATGGCTGGGGTGCCGGTGCTGGCCGCGGTGTCCGCCCCGAGCACCCTGGCGGTGGATCTGGCGGCGGAAAGCGGCATGACCCTCGTGGGCTTCCTGCGCGGAAGCACGATGAACGTGTACGCCGGCGAGCACCGCGTCACCCCGTGACGCCGCGCCGCCCGGTGGACCGCCGGGCCCGCCGCCCGGCGCGTTCCCGCCCCGC
>DASQDS010000859.1:0-7663 GCA_035634075.1 Pilimelia sp.
TGCGGCCGGCGCGGGCCGGCGACGCCGCGGCTGGCCCCGCCGACACCGACGCCGTCCTGGCGGTGCTGGACGAGGCGGCGGCGTGGCTGGCCCACCGCGGCATCGCCCAGTGGCCGGCCCGCTTCGATCCCGGGTGGGTCACCGGGGCGGTCGGCCGCGGTGAGACCTGGCTCGTCCGCGACGCGGGGGAGGTCCTCGCCACGTTCACCCTGGCCTGGTCGGATCCGCTGTGGCCGGCGCCGGGCGGGGACACGGCGGGTTACCTGCACCGCCTGGCGGTGCGGCGGCGGGCGGCCGGCCTCGGGTCCGTCCTGCTGCGCTGGGCCGGCGCGGCCGCGCGGGCGCGCGGTCGCCGGTACCTGCGGTTGGACTGCGTGGCCACGAACGAGGGCCTGCGGGCCTACTACGAGGCCGCCGGGTTCGCCCACCGCGGGGACGTCGAGGTGCGCGGGAACCCCGGTCAGCGGGCCGCCGCGGGCCCCGCGACAGTGGTGAGCCGGTACGAACGGCGGCTCGCTGGCTGACCGCCGGTCGCCTGTCATACCCCGGCCGTACGATCGGCCCCATGACTGCGGCGTTGGAGGTGGACCGCGCGCAAGTGCTCGCGTACCGCGTCGCCGCCCAGCAGTTCGACCGCTCCGTCACCGACCCGGCCGCGCTCGACGTGCTGGCTCTCGGCCTGCAGGACACGCCATACGGCTCGGCCCGGGTGGCGGTCGCGGCGCGCACCACCGCACCACCGGGGCCGGCGTTGGAGCTCGTCTGGGCCACCCGGGGCGCCCCCCACCTGCACCGCGCCGCGGACCTGCCGGGCCTGGCCGCGGCCCTGTGGCCGCGCGGTGACGCCGACGCCACCGCCCGGATCGCCAACGTGCGGATAGCGGAGGGCGCCGCGCTGGGCCTGGCCGCCTTCACCGCCGCGGCCGAGGCCATGCACGCGGTGGTCCGGTCGTCGCTGGCCAAGGGCGAGGTCAGCACGGCGGTCAGCGCCCGGGTGCCGGCCTCGCTGACGTACGACTGCCCGAGCTGCCGCGCCCGGCACATCTTCGGGTCGCTCTTTCAACAGGTCGGGCTGGCGGCGGGGGTCCGGGTGGCGGCGGTCGGCGGCGGGACGGTGCTGTCGCCCATCGCGGGCTGGCCCGGGGTGCCCGCCGCACCGGGCGATCCGGCGCCGCTGGTGGCGGCATACCTGCGGCTCCTCGGCCCGGCCACCCCGGCGGACGTGGCGAAGCTGGTCGGCACGAGCGTGTCGGAGCTGCGCCCGGCGTGGCCGGCCGGCCTCGCGGAGGTGCGGGTGGACGGCCGCCGGGCCTGGCTGCCGGCGGATCGGGTCGACGCGCTGCGCGCTGCGCCGGCGCCGGAGCTGGTGCGGCTGCTGCCCCCCCGTGACCCGTACCTGCAGGCCCGCGACCGGGAGCTGATCGTGCCCGGCCGCGACCGGCAGAAGGCGGTGTGGCCGGCGCTCGGCAACCCCGGCGCGCTGCTGGCCGGCGCGGAGGTGGCCGGCACCTGGCGGGCCCAGGCCGCCGGCCGGCGGGCGGTGGAGGTCACCGTGACCCCGTTCGGGCCGCTCAGCCCGAGGGTCCGCGCGGCGGTCGAGGCGGAGGCCGGCCACCTGGCCGCCGCCCGCGGCGCGGCGGAGGCCAGGGTGCGGGTGGAGGGTTAGGCTCGCGTGGCGTCGGCGGCGGTCCGTCGAGTCTGGAGGCTGAGTATGTCCACACCCACCTCGTCTCTGCTGCGGCCGCGGGTGCTGGCGCCGGGGGACGTCGTCGCCGTGGCGGGCCTGTCCAACTCGCTGGGGGAGCACGACCGGGCGGGTCTCGACCGCGGCGTGGCCGTCCTGGCGGAGATGGGCTTCGAGGTGCGGGTGGCCCCGTTGGTGGACCCGCGACGGCGGCGGTGGTGGGCGGCCGGGACGCCGCAGGAGCAGGCCGACGAGCTGAACGCGCTGCTGCGCGACCCGCAGGTGCGGGCGATCGTGCCGCACACCGGCGGCAACTCCGTCTTCGCGTACCTGGACCTCATCGATTTCGACGCCGTCGTCGCCGACCCGAAGATCGTCCTTGGCTACAGCGACATCAGCCTGTTGCTGCTCGCCCTGCACGCCCGCACCGGCCTGGTGGGGTTGCACGGCGACGGGGTCACGCACGGGCTCGGTGGGGACTGGTTCGTCCGGGCCGTGGAGGGTCAGCGGGCGCAGCTGACCGACCTCTACACCCGGGTGCTGACCCGGGCGGAGCCGCTGGGCGCCCTGCCGGCGGCCCGGCCCTGGGAGTGCTGGCGGCCCGGTCAGGCCAGCGGGCCCCTGGTCGGGGGGCTGATCAGCCGGCTACAGCGCATCCAGGCGACGCCGTACGCGCTGGCGCCGGAGTGCTTCGACGGCGCCATCCTCTTCTGGGAGGACGTCGGCCGGCCACTGCACTGGGTGTGGAACGACCTGCACGCGTTGCGGCTGGCGGGTGTGCTGGACCGCATCGCCGGGATGCTGGTCGGCGTCCCGCACGACCTGCAGGCCGTCAACGGCGATTCGCCCCCAGAGCTGCGGGAGGTCGTCCTGGACGTGCTGGGCGACCGGCGGCTGCCGGTCCTCGGGCAGGTGGAGTTCGGCCACGCCGGCCCCAACCTGCCGCTGCCCCTGGGCGTGCGCGCCGAGCTGGACGCGGAGGCCCGCACGGTGGCCCTCGTCGAGGCCGCGTTCGCGCCGGGGTGACGTCCCCGCCCGGCGGCGGGCCGGGACGTCAGTCCACCCAGTCGAGCGTCCGCTCGACGGCCTTGCGCCACAGGCGCAGCCCGGCCGCCCGGTCGTCGGGCGCCATCGCGGGCTCCCACTGCCGGTCCCGCAGCCAGTTCGCCCGCAGGGCGTCGACGTCGGGCCAGAAGCCGACCGCCAGCCCGGCGGCGTACGCCGCGCCGAGGCAGGTGGTCTCGGCCACCGTCGGCCGGACGACCGGCACGTCGAGCACGTCGGCCTGAAACTGCATCAGCAGCTCGCTGGCCGTCATGCCACCGTCGACCTTCAGCGTGGCCAGGGGCACCCCCGAGTCGGCGTTCATGGCGTCGACCACGTCCCGCACCTGCCACGCCGTGGCCTCGAGCACCGCCCGGGCCAGGTGACCCCGGGTCACGTAGCCGGTGAGGCCGGCGATGACGCCGCGGGCGTCCGGGCGCCAGTACGGGGCGAACAGCCCGGAGAAGGCCGGCACGACGTAGCACCCGCCGTTGTCCGGCACGCTCGCGGCCAGGTCGTTGACCTGGGCGGCCGTGCTGATGAGGCCGAGGTTGTCGCGCAGCCACTGGACCAGCGCGCCCGTCACGGCGATGGAGCCCTCCAACGCGTACACCGGCGGCTCGTCGCCGATCTGGTAGCCGACCGTCGTCACCAGGCCGCGTTCGCTGGGCGTCGGGGTGCCGCCTGTGTTGAGCAGCAGGAACGACCCGGTGCCGTACGTGCACTTGGCCTCGCCGGGGGCGAAGCACGCCTGGCCGAAGAGGGCCGCCTGCTGATCGCCCAGCGCCCCGGCCACCGGCACGCCGCCGAACGGGCGCGCCTCCCCGTACACGTGGGACGAGGGCAGGATCTCCGGCAGCATGGCCCGCGGCACGTCGAGGGCGTCGAGCAGCTCGTCGTCCCAGTTGAGGGTGGAAAGGTTCATCAGCATGGTGCGGCTTGCGTTGGTCACGTCGGTCGCGTGCCGGCCGGTGAGCCGCTCGATCAGCCAGGTGTCCATCGTGCCGAAGCGCACCGCGCCGTCCGCCGCCCGGGCCCGCAGCTCCGGGTCCTGGTCGAGCAGCCACCGCGCCTTGGGGCCGGCGAAGTACGTCGCCAGCGGTAGCCCGCTGCGCTCCCGGAACCTGTCCTGGCCGTACTCCCCGCCGAGCTGCGCGATGAGCCGGTCCGTCCGGGTGTCCTGCCAGACGATGGCATTGCCGACGGGTTCCCCCGTGGCGGCGTCCCACAGCAGGGTGGTCTCCCGCTGGTTCGTGATGCCGATGGCGGCCAGGTCGGACGGCGACAGGCCGGCGCGGTCCAGCGCCCCGCGGGTGACGGCCTGCACGTTGTGCCAGATCTCGGCGGCGTCGTGCTCCACCCAGCCGGGCCGGGGGAAGATCTGCTGGTGCTCGCGCTGGTCGAGCGCCACGATGCTGCCCTCGGCGTCGAAGACGATGCAGCGCGACGAGGTGGTGCCCTGGTCGATGGCGGCGATGTACCGGTGCCTCACCGGTCCAGTCTCGCCCATCCCGCGCCCCGTGCCCGCCCGTCGCGCGCACGGGCCGGTCCGCCTGGCGTGTCGTGTCGGTTTCTGGACGCCGGGTCGCCGCCGCGCGCCGCGGGGGTCTACCCTGCCCCGGTCCGTGCGGTCGGTCCCGGCCGCGCCGCTCGGGCGACTCGGCTGCTCGGGAAGCTCGGCGAGGAGATGACTGACGTGCTGTGCTGGTTCTGCGCCAAGGCGGCGCGCGCGTCCTGCCGGTTCTGCGCCCGCGGGGTCTGCGAGGACCATGCCCGCTTCGGCCCGTACCTGCTGGAGGTGCACCGGTCCGAGGCGCGTGGCCGGGCGGAGGGGCTCGTCGTGGAGGACGCGGTGCAGTGCGGGACGTGCCGGCCGCGGCCCCAACCCGTACCAATGCCGGAGATGGACTGACCGTGGCGCCGAGGCCCACGGTAGCCCGGCCGGGCTACCGTGGAGGCGCGCCGACCCAGGGAGTGCCGGAGTTGCGGGCCGGGCGACCTGCGGAGGCCATGATGAGTGATTTCGACGCGGTGCTGGAGCGGCTGATCGACGACCCGTCGTTCGCGGCGGCGCTGGCGGCCGACCCCGGGCGCGCGCTAGCCGGCTACCGGCTGCAACCTGACGAGATCGCCCTGCTGCACAGCCAGGTCGCGGTGGGCGCCGGCGGGCAGCGCGCGGTGGAGACGCGGGCGAACCAGTCGAGCACCTTCGGTTTGCTGGCCCCACTGGCGGGCCTGGCCGGCCTGGGCGGGCTCGCCGGCACGGCCGCCGGTGTCGCGGACATCGGCGGTGTCGCGAGGGTCGGCGGCGGGGACGCCGATGGCTACGCCGGCGCCGGCACCGCGGGGGGCGCGGCGCCTGCTCAGGGGTTCGGGGCGGCGATGCCGGCGGCCGGGTTCGGGCCGGCCGGCGCTGACGCCCTCGGCGGCCCCACCCAGGTCGGCGATCCGGGCCCGGCCCCCGTGGGCGGCATCGGTCCGGCCGACGGCTTCGGGGCGGCCGGGTCCGGCGCGGTGACCGGGGCGGCCAGCTTCGCCGAGGAGTTCGGCGGCGCCGGCTTCGGCGCACTGGCCGGCGGCACGGTCGCGGGCGTGGCCGGTGCGGGTGCGCTGGCCGCTGGTGCCGGGCCGTTCGGCGCGGGTGCCGGGCTGGCGGGGCTGGGCGAGGCGATCGGCGCCGAATTGCGCGCGGCGGGGGACCTGGCGGGCGACGGCGATTGGCCGGGCGGCGCCAGCGGGGAGATCGCGCCGCCGGACGGGTACCGCACCCGGGTCGACACCGACGGCGACGGCGACTGGGACAGGCACATCCTGCGCGGCCGGGCCGGGGGCGGCGTGGACATCGTCGTGGACGCCAACTCCGACGGCCGGGTGGACTTCGTCGGGCACGACGCCGACGCGGACGGGCTGGTGGACGCCGCCGACTACGACACCGACGGGGACGGGTTCTTCGACAAGCACATGTACGACGACAACGGCGACGGCTGGCTGGACCGGACGGTGGTCGAGTTGCCACCGCCCGCGCCCGCCGCCGGGCTGGACGGCCGTGGTGGCGGCTGGGTGGGCCGCAACCTGACCCTCCCCGACGAGGGCTGATCCGGCCCGACGAAACCGGCGCCGGCGGGCACCGGCGCCGGCCGGGCGGCCGTCGAGACCAAACCGTGCCCCATCGGGGTGGCGCCGGGTCGCCCTTCGCGGTGACGATGGCGGCAGGAGGTGGTCGCATGGTCGCCATCGCCACTGAACGGCTCACCAAGGAATTCGACGACGGCACCCTGGCCGTCGACGAGGTGAGCATCGAGGTCGCGTCCGGCGAGTTCCTCGTCCTGCTCGGCCCGACGGGCTGCGGCAAGTCCACGATGTTGCGCCTGGTGGCCGGGCTGGAGAGCCCCACGAGGGGGCATGTCCGGATCGACGGCGAGATCGTCGACGAGGTGAGCGCCAGCGCGCGCGGCGTCGCCATGGTGTTCCAGGACTACGCCCTGTATCCGCACCTGACCGTCGCGCAGAACATCGGCTTTCCCCTGCGGATGCATCCCCACCCGGCGGTGGACGTGCCCGCCCGCGTGGCGGAGGTCGCCGACCACCTGGGCATCCGGGACCTGCTGCGCCGCCTGCCCGCCCACCTGTCGGGCGGGCAGCGGCAGCGCGTGGCGATGGCCCGCGCGATCGTCCGCAGACCGCAGGTGTTCCTGCTGGACGAGCCCCTGTCCAATATCGACGCGGGCCTGCGGGCGGAGCTGCGGGCCGAGGTGGCCGCGCTGGCCCGCCGCCTCGGCGTCACCACCCTGTACGTCACGCACGACCAGACAGAGGCCATGACCATGGCGGACCGGGTCGCGGTCATGCGGCGCGGCCGGGTGGAGCAGATCGGCCCGCCGGCCGAGGTGTACGGCGACCCGGCGACGCTTTTCGTGGCGGCGTTCCTCGGTACGCCGCGCACCAACCTGCTGCAGGGCGCGCTGTACGCGGGCGCCGACGGCGGCGTGGTGATCGACCTCGGCGAGCAGACGCTGACCCTGGCGGCGGGCGCCGCCCAGGTGGCCTGGTTGGCGGGCCACGACGGCGAGCGGGTGACCATCGCCCTGCGGGCCGACGCGCTGCGCCCGGTGGCGGACGGCGAGCAGGGAGTGACGCTGCGCGGCCGGGTGCGCCTGGTGGAGAACCTGGGCCACGAGGCGCTCGTGCACCTGGACGCGGGCGCGGTGCCGACCTCCACGGAGCTGTCCCGGCTGGAAATCCCCGCGCCCGGGCAGCACCTGGCCGAGCTGGTGGCGCACGACCCGCCGGCCGGGCATCCGCTGCGGCACACCCTGTCCCGGATGATCTCCCCGCCGCGCGGCGAGGACCCGCCGCCCACGGCCCGGACCACCTACGGCTTCTACCCGGTCTACGAGCCTGACGTGCCGGGCGGCGCGTCGGCGGCCGGCGACGTGGTGTACCGGGTGCCGGCCATGCAGCTGCCGCGGGTGGGCGACGCCGTGACGCTCGCCGTGGACCTCGACCGGATGATGGTCTTCGACCGGGCCGGCGGGCGGATCCGCCCGGGCTGACGGCGCCACTGCGCCGGCGCGCCGCGCTCAGGACATGCGGGCCAGCGCGAGCACATCCAGGGCGGCGTGCAGCCGGCCCTCGTACGACGACGTGATCGCGCCCTCGTCGGCGCGGGCGGCGACCTTCTCGCGCAGGTTGAGCACCCGGCCCTGGACGTCGACCGGTCCCCGGCCCACCGCGACCCGCAGCTGGTTGAGCATCTGCTGGAGGTCGAGGCCGGCGTCGCGGCGGATGTCGCCGACGGCCAGCCCCTCGTCGATGACCTGGCTCAACTCGGCGACGGCCTCGCGCACGGTGGGGGATGCCGCGGCGGTCGGTGGGGTGGCTTGGGAAGCCGCGGTGGTGGCCGTGGTGCGCGCCGGCTGGGCCGGCGGCACGGTG
>DASQDS010000860.1:0-1679 GCA_035634075.1 Pilimelia sp.
CCCGGATCGGCGCCGCGGCTGGTGCGCAACGCCCTGTTCGGCGGCGAGCGCCGCCGGCCGTCCGGCCCGGTGCCCGTCGTGACCCGGGCGGCCGCCGAGGCGCCGGCCGAGGGCGTGCACGTCGTCTGGTACGGGCATTCCTCCGCGCTGGTCGAGATCGAGGGGCACCGGATCCTCTTCGACCCCGTCTGGAGCGAGCGGTGCTCGCCGTCCGGCGTCGTGGGGCCGCGCCGGCTGCACCCGCCGCCGATGCCGGTCGACGAGCTGCCCCGCCTCGACGCGGTCGTGATCTCCCACGACCACTACGACCACCTCGACATGGCCACGGTCCGGGCGCTGCTCCAGACGCAGACCGCCCGGTTCGTCGTCCCGCTGGGCGTCGGCGCGCACCTGGATCGGTGGGGCGTGCCGCCGGAGCGCACGGTGGAACTCGACTGGGACGAGCAGCTCACCGTCGGCGGCGTGCGGCTCACCGCCACGGCGGCCCGGCACTTCTCCGGCCGCTCCCTCACCCGCGACAACACGCTGTGGGCCTCCTGGGCCCTGGCGGGGCAGAGCCGGCGGGTGTTCTACACCGGGGACTCCGGCTACTTCGACGGGTACGCGGCCATCGGCGCCGCCCACGGGCCGTTCGACGTGACCCTCATGCAGATCGGCGCCTACGGCGAGGGCTGGCCGGACATCCACATGACCCCGGAGGAGGGCGTGGAGGCGCACGTCAACCTCGGTGGGCGGCTGCTCGTCCCGCTGCACTGGGCGACGTTCAACCTGGCCTTCCACGCCTGGTCGGAGCCGGCGGA
The DNA here is from genome assembly GCA_035634075.1 of Pilimelia sp. Taxonomy (GTDB): domain Bacteria; phylum Actinomycetota; class Actinomycetes; order Mycobacteriales; family Micromonosporaceae; genus DASQDS01. Next base: position 801 of record DASQDS010000860.1, read on the forward strand.
CCGGGTGTGGCGGGAGGCCAAGGCGCGCGGCGTCGCGCTCGCCGTCCCGCGGCCCGGCGAGCGCGTCGACGTGGACGACCCGCCGCCGGTCGACGGATGGTGGCAGGCCATCGCCTGAGGCGGGCGAAAATGTTCCTCCCGCCGCGCAACCTCCCACCCGCCGCCGGCACACCTAGGTGTCGGAAGGAGCGGGATGCGCAGCGATGAGGACACCGACCGGCGCGAGTTCGCCGACTACTTCACCGCGCGGCGGGACGCCGTGCGGCGGGCGGCGTACCTGATGTGCGGGGACTGGCACTGGGCCGACGATCTCACCCAGACCGCGTTCATCCGGCTGGCCCAGAGCTGGCACCGGGTGCGCGACCGGCAGGCGCTCGACGCGTTCGTGCGCACCTGCCTCGTCCGGGTGTACCTGGCCGAGACGCGGCGCGTGTGGCGCCGCCGCGAGCGGGCCTTCGCCGAGCCACCCGAGCGCATCGACGCCGCCGACGACGCCGAGGTGATCGCCCGACGCGTCATGTTCGCCGACGCCGTCCGCCGGCTGCCGCCCCGTCAGCGGGTGACCCTGGTGTGCCGCTTCTACCAGGGCCTCGACGTGGCCGAGACGGCCGTCGCGCTGGGCTGTTCGGAGGGGACCGTGAAGAGCCAGACCGCCCGGGGGTTGGTCGCCCTGCGCCGGCTGCTCGGCGACGCCGCCGACCTGCCGGAGCTGATGCGGGCCGCGGAGGCGCGGCCATGACGGGGCTGCGCGACAGGTTCGACGACCTGGCGACCGCCGAGCCGCCGAGCCGGCTAACCGCCGACGACGTGTTCGCCGCCGGCGTCCGCCGCCGGCGCCGCCGCACGGCCGGCGCCAGCGCGGCCGTGGCGGCGGTGGTG
>DASQDS010000861.1:0-17694 GCA_035634075.1 Pilimelia sp.
GGGGACACCACGGCGCCCTCCACAGCTCCTCACGGCGTCCGGCTGCTGCCGTACTTCGACGCCTACACGGTCGGGTGCCAGCCGCGCGAGCTGCTCTTCCCCGGGGCGGCGGCGGGCCGGGCGCTCGCCGGTGGGCAGGCCGGCAACTTTCCGGTGCTGCTCGTCGACGGGACCGTCGCCGGGGTGTGGCACCAACGCCTGGCCGGCCGGCGGGTGGACCTCACCGTCGAGCCGTTGGCGCCGCTGGGTGCGGCCCGCAGTCGGGAGCTGGCCGACCAGGCCGAGCGCGTCGGGCAGGTCCTGGCGGCGGAGCCTCGGCTCACCATCGGCCCGGTGACCGTCGGCCCGCACGCCTGAGCGTTTCCGCCACCCGGATGGCCGCGGGTAAGGCCGGCGACCACCCCGGAACTGTGAACACTTGTTGCTGCTGGGGCGACAACAAACGTTCACAGTTCCGGTGACGATGCCCCACAGGCGCAGCGGCAACATCAGGCCGACGCCGGCCGCGGGTCCGGCGCACAATTGACCGGTGCGGATCCGGGTGGCCGGCCGGGACGAACTCGACCGGCTGCGGGAGATCGAGCGGGCGGCCGGGGAGTGCTTCCGGGATCTCGGCATGGCGGAGGTTGCTGACGACGAGCCGCTGCCGGTTGCCGTGCTGCTCGCCTACCAGCGGGCGTGCCGGGCCTGGGTGGTCGCGGACCCGGCGGACCGGCCGGTGGCGTACGCGCTCGCCGACCGCGTCGACGGCAGCATCCACGTCGAGCAGGTCTCCGTACACCCGGATCACTCCCGCAAGGGCCTCGGCAGGTCGCTGCTGGAGCACCTGGCGGAGCACGCGGCAGCCGACGGAGCGCCGGCCCTCACGCTGACGACGTTCGCCGACGTGCCGTGGAATGCGCCCTACTACGAGCGGTGCGGCTTCCGGATCCTGCCGGAGAGCCGGTGGACGCCGGGGCTGCGGGAGATCCGCCGGCAGGAGGCAGCCCACGGACTGGACCGGTGGCCACGGGTCTGCATGCGCCGGGACCTGTGACCGCGCGAGCCGCCCGCGGTCCCTCGCTGTCCCCCGTCGGAGGGACGGATGTCGGACCAGCCACGGCGCCCCGTCACCATCCCGATGATGTGATGCGGAGGTGCCGGCATGCCAGACGATGGCGCTGACCGCAGCTACATGACGAGCGCGGAGGGCGAGGACGTCCCGCCTGAAGGATTCGGGCGGCGCCCGGTCCTGGCGACCACGGTGGTGTGCGCATTCTTCGGGTCGCTGGGGCACGCGGTGTTGTGGTTGGGCGCCGCCCAGGGCTGGGTGGACCAACAAATCTTCTGGCAGCCGGTCGTCGGCATCGCCCTGGTGGTGGTCGGCGTGACGGCGTTCGGCGGCTTCTACCTCGCCGCCCGCCGGGCCCGAGTGGCGATCGCGGCGAGTTTCCTGCTGACGTTCCTCGTCTCGCTGAGCTACCTGCTGACCATCCAGGCACTCGCGGACGCCGCCGACAGGGGCGCGGCTCGTGACCTGTTCGACGACTTCCGCGCGGTCGTCGTGAGCATCGTCGCGTTCTACTTCGGCACCGAGACGATCGTCAGCGTGGCAAAGGTGTGGGGCTTCTCGCGCGCCAAATTCGCACACGTGGACCCGGCGGAGTTCCGCCGGATCGACCGGGACCTGCCCCGCATCACCGCCCGGCGCGGCTCTGGCGGACGGCCCGCCGGTGTCACTACGCCACCTCCGGAGGCATGGCCCGCGCCGGCGGACTGACCCGCGCTCGATATAGGTTTCGACGTCGAAGCCGCGACGGTCTGCGGGCCCGTGGCGACGCCGGGCCGGCCCTCCGAGGGCCGACCCGGCCAACGCCTTGTCAACGGTCGAACTCGCCTGCCTTGGTGGCGGCGATGAAGGATCTCCACTCAGCCTGTGTAAACGTGAGGACGGGCGCCGATCCTGAAGCCTTGCTGTCGCGCATGTGCACGTAGTCTTGTGCTTCAGCGATCTCGACGCAGTTCGCATGATCACAGCGGGTGGCACGGCGCCACCGCAGCGACGGGTCTGCAATGTCCATAGGGCCCCTCGGTGCCGGTTCGAGCAATTAGGGCGCACCCTATTTGAACCACGTCGTCCGCGCGTCTTGCCCTCCACAAGTCATCCTAAAGAAGACATTTTGGGCCGAACCTCCCGTGTCTTCGCCGGCAGCCTCCTAGCCTTGATGGTCATGCCCGCTGCCAGCCCTACGGCGAAGAGAGCCGCGCCCCACCTGGCGAGCTTTGGGCGCCTAGGTCGACCTTCGCCTTCTCGCCGCATATGGGCTGACGCGAAGTCCTGACACGGCGCCGGGCTTTTCAACACCTTCCGCCGAACAGCTCCGCCCTCGGTCACGGCCGCCGCGAAGGCGCGCTCGACGATGTCCGCAAACTGGCGGCTTCTCGGGCTGGACGAGTCATTGAGGTAAATCGTTCGAGCCCCTCGCCAGAAGTCGACGACCCCCGCGTTGGCGAACGCCGCCCGACTGGATCCGGTGAGTTCCAGCTCGCTGAGCATGCCGATGACGAAGGCCATCTTCAGGTACGAGAAGACGAGGCTCACATACGCCTGATACTGCGCGACCGAGTCGCCCCGGCCAAGATCGAATCCCCATGCGGTGAGAAAGCGCGGGCTCAACACCGCGAATTGCAGCAACTGCGTCCGGATGTTGCGAACCGCCTCCAGCTGAGCGAGCTTGGTCTGCCGGGCCTGTAACCGCAGTGAGGCGACCACGCCCAGGAGCGCGGCGGCCGATACGACAGCGCTGAACATCTGCCCCAGTTGGCCCGCGGCCCGCCAGTCCACGGCACCCCGGGAAATGCGCCAGCCCACCAGGGCGGTCACCACGAGCCCCAGGGCGAGGACGGCCGCCGTACGCGGTTTTCCCTTCACGATCGACACGTGCGCCTCCCGCATCGCCTGGCACTGCGCGTTCAGGGTACGAGGCGGTGTGTAGTCGAACGTCGATGTGCGGAAGGTCTCGGGGCCATTGCGCGCGCGCCGGTGCCTCGTTGGTGCTGCGAAGGCGAGGTGTCGGTGAGGACCATCAGTGTGCTGCTCGCGGCGGTGCTGGCGACCGCGTTGGCGGGCGGGTGCGAGGCCGGGTCCGCGGAGGATTCCCCACCCGCGGCGGCCGGGCGGTCGGCGACGCCGGCGTACGGGCCGGCGGTGGTGCACCTCGACGGCGTACGCGGGTTGCGCTTCGGTGCGACGGAGGCCGACCTCACCGCGCGCGGCGTGGTCGTGCGGGACGTGCCGGGCTGCGGCCCACGAGCCGTCGACACCCCCGGCGCGACACCCGTGTTCGTGGCCGGGACGCTGGCGCTGGTCTGGGCCGACCAGCCGCTGCGCACACCCGACGGCGTGTCCGCCGGTGACCCGGTGGCGAAGGTGCGCGCCGCCCACCCGAATGCGGTGGAGCTACGCGCGCCGCGCGGGTCGTACCGGTTCGACGGCCTGCTGGCACCGACCGGCGACCGCGCCTACCTCTTCCTGCACGACGGCCGGGCGGTGCGCAAGCTGATCGTTGGGTACGCCGACGCGGCGCGCGCACTCTTCAACGAGGGCTTCAGCGGCTGTTAGGGGCGCTGCGGGCTGAGGCGACGATGCCTCAGAGTGCCACCTCGCGCCACTCCGGGCGCCCGCCGAGCCAGGCCTTGGCGAGAATCATGGCTGATGCCTCGCCGGGGCATTCCTGTACTTTGGACCGGCCCTCGGCGCCGCCCGCTTGGGCTTCCACCTGCCAGAGGCTGCCATCAGTCCGGATGTAGACGTCCCGTCGACCGAGCCGTCCGCGGTTCCCGTTCCACCAGTGGCGCTCAACTCTCACCTGGTCACGATAGGCCATGGTGATGACTAAGCGTCAACCTTCGATCTTGAGGGGGGTGGGCACAGAGCCCGGCGTTCAGGACTTTCCGGGCCGGTCGAGACCGAACTGAGATAAGAGTTCTACAGGGTGCACTCGATCGTGTACGGGCAGGTCAGCGGCCATGCGGCGGTCCGGACGACCGGCGGCCCGGCGGCGCGCCAGCGCGACCGGTGGTTGACCGAACGGCTGTGCCGATATGCCCGACCGGCCGCGGGCGTGCCTATGATCCGGTGGACCGAGGGGGTCGGCGATGGCGACTGGCGGGACGGCACCGGCCAGGCGCCGCGGTGGCGGGTTCCTCCGATGGGTGGAGCTCGCCGAGGCGGACGCGGACCTGTCCGGTTACCCGTTCACCCTCCCGGTCGTGGCCGGCCTGCGCGCGGCGGGGCGACTGACCCTCGACCCGGCGGTGACGTTCCTGGCCGGGGACAACGGCACGGGCAAGTCGACCTTGATCGAGGCTATCGCTGTGGCGGCCGGCTTCAATCCGGAGGGCGGGACCGCCAACTTCCGGTTCAGCACGCGCGCCAAGGAGTCGCCGCTGGGCGAACACCTCCGCCTCGTGCGCGGGGTCGGCAAGCCGCGCACCGGGTTCTTCCTGCGCGCCGAGTCGTTCTACAACGTGGCGACCGAGATCGAACGCCTCGGCCTTCAGGGCAGCTACGGCGGCCGGAGCCTGCACGAGCGGTCCCACGGCGAGTCATTCCTCGACCTCGCCGCGCACCGCTTCGGACCGCACGGGCTGTACCTGCTCGACGAGCCGGAGGCGGCGCTGTCGGTGCACGGCTGCCTGGCGCTGCTGACCCGCATCCGGGACCTCGTCGAGGCCGGGTCGCAATTCGTCATCGCCACCCACTCACCGATCCTGCTCGCCATCCCGGACGCACGGATCCTGCAGATCGACGGCGGCGGCGCCATCAATCCGGTGGGCTACGACGAGGCGCAGCCGGTCGAATTGACCCGCTCATTCCTGGCCGACCCGAAACGGTATCTGCACCACCTCTTCACCGAGCCGACATGACCCGTGACAAGCGTCGGCGCACGGGACGAGAGCGAACGCCCGGCACGGCCCTCGTGGGCCGACCGGGCGTTTCGCCTGACCAGTGGCGGTGGTGCAGGGATTTGAACCCTGGGAGGGCGCAAACCCTCACACGCTTTCGAGGCGTGCTCCTTAGGCCGCTCGGACACACCACCGCCGAGTAGGGTACCCGACGCCGCGCCCACCCGTCCCGCGGGACCCGGCAACGCCGCCTGAGAGAGGATCGCCCCATGAGTACGCACATCGGCGCCCAGCCCGGCGACATCGCCGAGCGGGTGCTCATGCCCGGTGACCCCCTGCGCGCCAAGTGGATCGCGGAGACGTTCCTCGACGACGCGACGTGCTACTCCGAGGTCCGGGGGATGCTGGGGTTCACCGGCAGCTATCAGGGCGAGCGGGTCTCGGTGCAGGGCTCCGGCATGGGCATGCCGTCGGCGTCCATCTACGCGCACGAGCTGATCAACGAGTACGGCGTCCGTACCCTCATCCGGGTCGGCAGCTGCGGCGCGCTCGCCGCGGACCTTCAGCTCCGCGACGTGATCGCGGCGAGCGGCGCCGCCACCGACTCGAACATGAATCGGATGCGCTTCGACGGGCTGATCGATTACGCCCCGGTGGCCGACTTCGGGCTGCTGCGGGCGGCGGTGGAGGCGGCCGAGCGGCGCGGCGTCGCCATGCGGGTGGGGCCGATCCTGGCGGCGGACGCGTTCTACAGCGACCGGCCGGATCTCTACGACACGCTCGCCGACTACGGCGTGCTGGCGGTGGAGATGGAGTCGGCGGCCCTTTACACGATCGCGGCCCGCTACCGCGCCCGGGCGCTGACGATCCTGACGGTGAGCGACCTGATCCCCACCCGCGAACGCCGAACCGGCGCCCGAACGAGCGCCCAAGACCGCGAACAAACGTTCAAAGACATGGTCGAAATTGCCCTGGAGACGCTCGACACCCCGCAGTGATCAAGGGATTCGTGCCACGACACGCCGACGGCGTTGGCACGAATCCCTTGATCACCGGCGGGGAGCGGCGGGGGGCGGGGGGAGCGTCGGGGGCGGGGGTGAGGGGGTTGATAGGGCTTCTGTGGGGGGGAGGCGGGCGGCGCGGATGGCCGGGTATAGGCCCGCCAGGCCACCGATGAGGAGGGTGGCGCCGATCCCGCCCAGTATCGCCCACGCCGGGACGACCGTCGGCCAGCCCTGGAAGACCGCGTAGCCGGCCGTCACCGCGATTCCCAGCAGCACGCCGCCCGCCCCGCCGAGCGCCGAGAGCAGCAGCGACTCCGCCAGGAACTGCGTGCGAACCTGCCCCCGGGTGGCACCCATCGACCGGCGCAGCCCGATCTCCGCCCGCCGTTCCAGCACCGAGATGACCATCGTGTTGGCCACCCCGACGCCGCCGACAAGCAGCGCCACCGCGCCGAGCCCGAGGAGCAGCCCGGTGAAGGCCGCGTCGGTGGCCTGCCGGGCCGCGAGCGCGTCGGACGGCCGGGAGACGTTCACCTCGTTCGGCGCCGCCGGGTTGGCCGTCGCCGCGAGCACCCCGCGGACCGCCTCCACCGCGGACTCCCTCGACCGGGTGTAGAGGGTCGTCGGGTGCCCGTCGAAGCCCAGGTAGGTCTCCGCCGCGGACCAGCCCACCAGCACGGTCGAGTCGATCTCGGGGGCCAGCGGCGCCGCTGCCAGCACGCCGACGACGGTGAACCACCGGCCGCCGACCTGCACCTGCACCGCCGGCCCCGCCGCCCCGATGCCCAGCCGCGCGGCGGCCGCCGCGCCCAACACGGCCGCGGGGTAGCGCGCGGTGGCCGCGTTCAGCCAGGTCCCGCTGCGCAGCTGAACGCCGACCGTGGTCATCAGGTCCAGCGTGGCGGCGCGCACCGAGAGCCCGTTGGTCTCCGCCACCGGAATCCGGTCGGAGCGGTAGACCACCACGTCGGCCACCTGGCCGGTGGCGGACACGTCGGTGACCGGCGGGATCCGCTTGATCATCTCGATGGACTCGGTGGGCAGCTCGGCGTCGCCGCCGAAGAACGTGCTGCCCGGCGAGACGGTGAGCAGGTTGGTCCCGAGGGCGGCCAGCGCGCGGTCGAGCTCGGCCCGGCTGGAGGCGGAGATGCCGACCACCGACACCATGGCGGCGATGCCGATGGCTATCCCCAGGGCGGACAGGAACGCCCGCAGTGGCCGGGTCCGCAGGCCGACGCCGCCGACCCGGACGACGTCGCCGGGCCGCAGCCGGGTGGGCGCCAGCCGGGTCGGCGGCGCACCGGGCGCGGGCGCCGCGGCGAGGGTGGCGGTCACGCGCCGACCTCCGCACACGCCGAGTCGGCCACGACCTCGCCGTCGCGCATGTACACCTGGCGGGGCAGCCGCCCGGCGATCTCCCGATCATGGGTGATGACCACGACGGTGGTGCCCGCACGGTGCAGGTCGTCGAGCAGGCCCATGACCGCCGTCCCGGAGGCGGTGTCGAGGTTGCCGGTCGGCTCGTCGGCGAGCAGCAGGGCCGGCTCGCCGATCACCGCCCGGGCAATCGCGACGCGCTGCCGCTCGCCGCCGGACAGCTCGTGCGGGCGGTGGTCCAGCCGGTGCCCGAGGCCCACCCGATCCAGGGCCGCCGCCGCGCGCGAGCGCCGCTGCCCGCGGGGCACGCCGGCGTAGAGCAGGCCGTCCGCGACGTTGTCCAGCACGGGTACGCCCGGCGCGAGGTGGAACTGCTGGAAGACGAACCCGATCCGGGACGAGCGCAGCGCCGACAGCTCCCGGTCGGCGAGGCGGTGCACGTCGTACCCGTCGATCCGCACGCCGCCCGACGACGGCCTGTCCAGCGTCCCGATGACGTGCAGCATCGTGGACTTGCCGGAGCCGGACGGCCCGACGATCGCGACGGCCTCCCCGTAGGAGATCCGAAGGTCCACCCCGGCCAGCGCCGTGACCCCGCCCGGGTACCGCTTCGTCACCGCCGCCAACTCCACCACCGCCCCCGTCATGCGGGCATCCCCACCGTGACGCCCTCGGCGATCCCCTCGCCGCTGACCTCGACCCGGCCGCTGGCGAACAGGCCGGTCTCCACCGCGACCACCCGGCTGCCGGCGCCCTCGACGATCTCCACCCCGTAGCCGCCCTCGGCGAGCGCGAGGAGCGCCGCGACCGGCACGGTGAGGACGTTCGGCCGCTGCGAGGCCGTGAAATCCACGTCCACGGAGGCGGCGTCGAAGCCCGCCAGGGCCTTCGGGTCGGTCACCGACACGGTCACCTCGATCTTGGTCTCCGGCTCCGCATCGGGGTCCTGGGCCGACTCGACCACCGTCTCCGTCGCGGTGATCCGGCCGGGCACCCGGGCGCCCGTCGGGGTGGTGACCTGCACGCCGGCCCCCTTCCGGGCCAGCCGCTGGTCGTCCACGCCGAGGGAGACGGTGACCACGCGCGCCGTGCGGGTGTAGGTGAGCACTCCCTTGCCCGGTTGCGCGGCGTCGCCGACGGCGGCCGAGTGCGCGTCGATGCGCACCTGGCTGGGGGCGTAGACCACCCGGCCCTGCTCCACCCGGCCGGTCTCCGGCAGGCCGAGGTCCTCCTGCCACTCCCGCACCGCGTCAGCCGTCGCGGCGGTGTACTCGTCGTCGGCCGTGAAGCCGTCGTAGCCCAGCGCTGCGATTTCCCGCTCGAACTGCTTCACATCCGCGCCTTCCACGCCCGGGGACAGCGTCCGGTACGCCGGGAGCGAGCCGTACAGCAGCACGACGCGCTCGTTGTCCACCCGATAGAGCGTGCCGCCGCGGTTAACCGTTGCACCGGTCGCGGCGAGCGCCGTGATCGTCCCGGTGAGCTTGCCCGAGACGGTGGTCGGTTCGCCGTACCCCAGCTCCCCCGACTCGGCCTGCGCGTCGATCAGCGTCTGCCGGGTCACCTTCTCCGTGGCCGGCGGCAGGACGGCCGCGTCCGCCGTACCCTCCACACCCCCGCCGTAACCGACAGCGGCCGCGGCCGCCGCTCCCGCCAGGACCACCGCGGCGGCTGCGGCGACAACTGTTCCGGTACGCCGGCGGCGGTTCGGGCGCGGCGTTTCCCCGCTCACGCATCCCTCCGCGGGCCGGGCGACGGCCGGAACTGGCGGCACTTCTCCGTCGCGGCCTTGAACTCCGCGCTCTCCGGGTCGATGCCGGAGTTCCGGTTGAGCCTGATCCCGCCGTCAGCGGCCGGATCCGGGAAATTCTCGATGCCGTTCTCCCGCATGCACTTGGCCAGCTTGCGGAACTGTTCTAGCTGCGCCCCGTCGAGCCTCGGCGGCCTGCCGCCGTTCGGGGCGTACTGCCGGCAGGCCTCCATGGCCTTCTCGACCTTCGCCCGGTCCTGGCCCTCGCGGAAGCGGAACATCGGCCCGTCGCCGGTGCCCGGGTCGGGCACGTCGAGGCCCTCGCCGCGCATGCACTCGGCGAACTTCAGCCGGCGCTCTTCGTCGGGCAGGTCGTCGCTGGGCCCGGCCGACGGCGTCGCGCTGGCGGAGCCGCCCTTGCCGGCGGTGGCGATGCCGGGGGCGTCGCCGTCCTGCCCGGCGCAGCCCGCCAGCGCGACGAAGAGGGCGAGTGCCGCCAGCGGCACCGCGGCAACACGCAGTCGTCTCATCGGTGTCTCCTTCCGGTTCATGCCGGCGAGTCCATCGGCTGGCGCGTATCCGCGGCGTAACGGGTGGCCTTAACGGCCGCGTTACCGGTCCGTGCGCCACGATGGGGGCGTGCGCGTGCTGGTGGTCGAGGACGAGGGCCTGCTCGCGGACGCCATCGCCGAGTGGTTGCGGCGGGAGGCGTTCGCGGTCGACGTCGTGTACGACGGCGGCGCGGCCGTGGAGCGGATCGGGGTCAACGACTACGACGTCGTCGTCCTCGACCGGGACCTACCTGAGGTACACGGCGACGACGTGTGCCGGGCGGTCCTCGCCGCCGGCGGGGAAACTCGGGTGCTGATGCTCACCGCCGCGGCGGCCGTCCGGGACCGGGTGGCCGGACTGGCGGTCGGAGCGGACGACTATCTGGTGAAACCCTTCGCATTCGTCGAGCTGTCGGCGCGGGTGCACGCGTTGCTGCGCCGGGCCCGCCCGGCGGCGCCGCCGGTGCTCGCGCACGCCGGCCTGACCGTCGACCCGGGGCGCCGCGAGGTGCACCGCGACGGCCGGCCGGTGCCGCTGTCCCGCAAGGAGTTCGCGCTGCTGGTGGAGCTTGTCCGCGCGGGCGGCGCGGTGGTGTCGGCCGAGGACCTGCTGGAGAAGGTCTGGGACGAGCACATCGACCCGTTCACCAACGTGGTACGGGTGACCGTGATGAAGCTGCGCCGCAAGCTCGGCGACCCGCCGGTGGTCGAGACGGTGCCGGGAGTGGGGTACCGCATCACATGAAACGGCTGACCATCCGCGCCCGCCTGACTCTCCTCTACGGCGGGCTGTTCATGCTGGCGGGCACGGTGCTGCTGGCGCTGACGTACGCGCTGGTGGGGGCGCGGCTGCCGCGCCGCTTCGTGGACCGGTTGCCGCCCGAGGCGATCACGCAGCTGCCCCTCGCGGGGCGGGACGGCCAGCGCATCCCGCCGGAACAGATGGAGCGGGTGCTCGTCCGCATCCAGGGCGACGTCCGGGACAGTGCGCTGGAGTCGCTGCTCACTCAGGGCACGGTCGCGCTGCTTGTGGTCGGCGCGGTGGCCATCGGCTTCGGCTGGCTCCTGACCGGGCGGGCGTTGCAGCCGCTGCACCAGATCACCGAGACGGCGGGGCGGATCGCCGGCGCCGGCACCGCCGGCAAGGCGCTGCATGAGCGGCTCGCGTTCGAAGGGCCCCAGGACGAGGTGCGGCGGCTGGCCGACACGTTCGACACGATGCTGGAACGCCTGGACCGGTCCTTCGACGGCCAGCGGCGGTTCGTGGCCAACGCGTCGCACGAGCTGCGCACCCCGCTCGCCATCAACCGGGCGCTGCTGGAGCTGGCGGTGACCCGGCCGGGCGCGCCGGCCGAGTTGCGCCAGCTCGGCGAGTCGCTCCTGGCGGTGAACGAGCGGCACGAGCGGCTGATCGACGGGCTGCTCACGCTGGCGGATTCCGAGAACGACCTGACCGAGCACGAGCCGGTGGACCTGGCGGACGTGGCCGGCCCCGTCACGGACCAGCTGGCCGCGGCGGCCGGCGCGGCGAACGTGACGGTCCGGCGGGAGCTGTCGGCGACGCCCACCACCGGCGATCCGCTGCTGCTGGAGCGGGTCGTGCACAACCTGGTGGAGAACGCGGTCAAGCACAACGTGCCGGCCGATGGCTGGCTGTGGATCCGGACCACCCAGGTCGGCGGGCGGGCCACGGTCACGGTCGCGAACACCGGCCCGGCGATCCCGCGGTACGAGGTCGAGTCGCTTTTCCAGCCGTTCCGCCGCCTCGGCGGGGCGCGGCTGTCGGGCGCCGGCCGGGGCTTCGGGCTGGGCCTGTCGATCGTCCGCGCGGTGGCGCGCACGCACGGCGGCGAGGCGACCGCGGACCCGCGCGAGGGCGGCGGCCTCATCGTGACCGTGTCGCTGCCCGGCGCCGCGCCCGCGCCGGCCCCCTGGCCGATGACCGCCCCGGCCCTCCGCGGCGAGGCTTGAGGCCCCGGCCGCTCAGCGCGCGGGCCTGGCCAGGCCATTGAGCAGCGCCGTGACGCCGTCGTCGAAGATGCGCTGCCACGCCTCATCGGTCGCCAGGAACCAGCCGGGCAGCGGCCGCCGGGCGGTGTGGGTCAGCTCCAGGCTGATCAGCCCGTGGGCGGTGGTCCAGACCAGGTAGGCGGCCTCGGTGACGTCGCGGCCGGGGTCCAGCGCGGCGCCGCGGACGGCGGCCACGAGCAGGCCGAACGCGGCCTCCAGCGCCTCCGACCGCAGCGCGGGGTCCGGGTCGAAGTCAGGCACCGGGCGCTCGAAGAGGAACGCGTACAGCGTCGGGTTGGCCAGGGCGAACCGGCGGTACGCCGAAATGATCCCGAGCACCTCGGCGCGCCCGTCCGCGGGCGGGCCGGCGGCGCGCGGGCCGGCGGCGTCGCGGCCGGCGGTCAGGTCGGCGGTGAGCATCTGCATGCCCCGCCGGTACAGCGCCTCCAGGATGCCGGTGCGGCCGCCGAACCGGCTGTAGATGCCCATCGTCGAGGAGCCCGCCGCCTCGGCGATCCGCCGGACGGTCAGCTCGGCCGGGCCGTCGTCGCGCAGGACGGCGAGCCCCGCGTCGAGGTACCGCTGCGCGAGTGCCGTCTGATCCGACCGAACCGCCCTTGCCATGATCGTGAACCTACGCTATAACGGTCGTTATAACTATCGTGTCTGCAAGGAGCACCCCCATGACACCGTCCACGCTGTACCGGTACGCGGGCTGCGCCGGCCTCGCCAGTGCCGCCATCCTGTTGGTCAACGCGGCCCGGCGGGCCGACCTGCTGCCGGAGACCGCGTTCACACACGCCATCGCCCCATTCGCCGCCCTGCTGGGCCTCCTCGCCATCACCGGCTTCTACCTGTGGCAGCGCGAGCCCGCCGGGTTGCTCGGCACGATCGGCTTCGCGCTGAACTTCGCCGGGCTGGCGGGCGCGCTCGCCATCGAGTACGCGATCCACTTCTTCTTCCCGTACCTGACCGCGCAGACCCGCGACGACCTGCTCGCGGGGCCGGCGGCCACCCGCCTGGTCGCCACGTCCGCCATCTTCATCGTCGGCGTCGGCACGTTCGCCGCGGCGATGTGGCGGGCGGGGGCCTTCCCGCGCACCGCCATCGCCCTCTACGTCGTCGGCTTCGTCCCGGTGGCGCTGCGGGCGGCCGTGCCGCTGCCCGTGTACCTGGCCGGCCTGGTGCTGGCGGCCGGCGTCGTCGCGTGGCTGTCGCTGATCCTGCTGCGGGCGCCGGTCGGCGACCGGCTGCGGGGCCGGCTGGCGGCGGGAGCAGCTGTGGCGTAGATAACTATCCGACCGGTCGGTCGGATTATCTGTTAGCGTGCTCGGCGTGACGAAGGCGGGCACGATCGACGGCCGGCTGGCCCGGGGCGAACGCACCCGGGTCACCGTGCTGGACGCCGCCGTGCAGCTCGCCAGCGAGCGCGGCCTGAACGGCCTGAGCCTCAGCCAGCTCGCTGACCACCTCGGGGTGAGCAAGTCGGGCCTCTTCGCGCACTGGCGGTCCAAGGAGGAGCTGCAGCTGGCCACCGTGGCCCGCGCCCGGGAGCAGTGGATCGAGCAGATCGTCCGGCCGGCGCTGACCGCACCCCGTGGCGTGCGCCGGCTGTGGGCCGCCCACGAGCGCCGGCTCGCGTTCTACGCCGCTCGGACCCTGCCGGGCTGCTGCTTCTTCGCCAATGCCGAGTTCGAGTACGGGGCCCGGCCGGGCCCCGTCCGCGACCAGCTCGCCGCCGCGCTCGCGGAGTGGCTGGGGCTGGTGGAGCGGCTGGCCGCCGAGGCGGTGGCCGCCGGCGACCTGCCCGCCACCGTCGACCCGGCGCGGCTCGCCTTCGAGGTCGACGCGATGGGCGTGGCCACCGTCATGCAAGGGCGGCTGCTCGACGCGGCCGCCGTCCAGCGCACCGCCCGTGCCGCCGTCCTCGGCCGGCTGCGGGGGCTGTGCACAGATCCCGCCCTGCTGCCGGAGGCCTGAGATGACCGCTGTGCTCCCCACCGTCGACTACGGCCACGTCGAGCCGGTGGCCGTCCACTTCGACGACTTCGACGCCATGGGCGTGGTGCACAACGCCCGCTACGCCGTGCTGCTCGAGCGCGCCCTGACGCCGTACTGGGCGGCGCGCGGCCACCAGATAGACCGCGGGCGGCCGACGACACCGGACATGGTGCACGCCGTCCGCGAGTTCACCATCACGTACCTCGAACCGATCCGGGCCACCGGCGACGTGGCGGTGCACTTCTGGCTGGAGTCCTTCGGCCGCACCAGCGCGGTCTACGGCTTCCGGTTCACCAACCCCGCCGACGGGCGGGTGTACGCCCACGGCCGGCGCGCCATCGTCCGCCTCGACCCGGCGACGCTGCGGCCGACCGCGTGGACGCCGGCCGCCCGCGAGGTCGCCGACACGCTGCTGCGCCCGCCCGCGCGCGGGGACGACGCGCTCACCGGCTAACCGGAGTACCGCTCGCGCCGCGCGGGTGACTGCCCGGGTCGGCTACGGCCGCCCCCGGAAGAACCGGCGCAGCAGCTCGGCGGACTCGGCCGCGAGCACCTCCGGGTAGACCTCGGGGCGGTGGTTGAGCCGGCGGTCCCGCAGCACGTCCCACAGCGAGCCGGCCGCCCCGGTCTTCGGCTCCCACGCGGCGAAGACGACCACGGCGACCCGGGCCAGCACGATCGCGCCCGCGCACATGGTGCACGGCTCCAGGGTGACGACGAGCGCGCAGCCGTCGAGGCGCCACGAGCCGACGGCGTCCGCCGCCCGGCGCAGCGCGAGCACCTCGGCGTGCGCGGTGGGGTCGCCGGAGCGTTCCCGCTCGTTGCGGCCGGTGGCCAGCTCGGCGCCGTCCGGGCCGTAGACCACGGCGCCCACCGGCACGTCGGCACCGTCGGGCGCCACCGGGCCATCGGCGGCCACGGCGAGCGCCCGCCGCATCCACGCCTCGTGCCGCTCCCGGCGCCCGGCGAACCCCCGCTCCGCGCTCACGGGACCAGACGTTACGCCTCGCGCAGCTCCTCCATCTCGTCGCCGAAGCCGAGCGCCTGGCTGAGTTCCGCCGTGACGTCCGCCGGCAGCAGTCCGTCGTGGCCGCACAACTCCAGCAGCCGGTGCCCCGGCACTTTCAGGTCGGCGAGGATGTCGGCGTCCCCGACCGGGTCCGCGTCCGGGGCGGCCACCGGCTGCTCGGGCTCGTCGTCGTCGGCGGGCGCGGCGGGCTCGACCGGCTCGATCACCTCGATCACCTCGGCCTCCACCGCCGGCGTTCCCACGTCGCTGAGCAGCAGCGCGCCGAGCCGGTTCTCGGCCGCGAACGCCGAGTCCGAGCCGAACACCCGCAGATCCTCGCCCTCGTCGAGGCGCAGGATGGCCAGGTACATGTCGTCGGACTCGACGAACAGCAGGGACAGCTCGGCGTCCGGGTCGACGTCCCGCAGCCGGTCCGCCACCTCGTCGACGTCGGCGACGCCGGCCAGGTCGACCTCGGACGCGGACCACCCGTCCGGGCCGCGGACCGCCGCGGCAGCGAAGTAGGACACCGTACCCCCAATGATCGCGCGCCGTCGCCGCACCGAGAGCCGTGGACCCGCGGCCGGCGCAGCCGCGCACGGACCAGGCTGCCCGCCGTGGGCGATTGTCGTCAGCGTGACGGTATCCGCTGATCGCCGCCGCGCAGCGCGCAACGCCGCGAACCCGTCAATACAGCGGCCGCCACTCACCCGCGCGGGCGGGCGTCAGTTCGCCAGGCGTCGCCGGGTGGCGATGATCTCGCGGAGGCGGTCTCCCCGCTGCCGCCGAGGCTGCACGCGATCCCGCACCGACTTCGCGTCCGCGAGCTCGGCGAGAAGCTGCAGCCGGCGGCGCCGGCGGTCGGGGTCGAGCCGTTGCAGCGTCCAGGCCATGACGCGAGGGTGCCGACTGGCGAAACGTTCGTCAAGACGGATCGCTGCGTGCACCCAAACGGACACCATCGGTACGCCATTCGTGACAGCCGACGGACCCGTCAGCGACGATCAGTCACCACAGGGGCCAGTCGCCGGCGCTGGCCCAGCGGACGGCCACGGCCGTCGCCGCGATCGACCACCCCAGCGCGACGGACACCGCGAGCCCCGCGGCCACCCCGCGGTCACCGTGCCGGGCGAACACGACTGCGGCCAGCCAGGCCGCTGCGCCGGCCGCCAGCGTCCACCAGGCGTAGCCGGTCAGCGTGTCGGCCAACAGGCCGAAGACCAGGAGCCAGGCGGCGCCCGCGCTCACGCCGGCGGCCACGGCGACGGCCCGCACCGGGTGCGGCTCGCGGTACGTCGGCCGGGTGGGACCGGACGGAAACAGCCCCGACGGTACGCGGGGCGGGGGCCCGTAGCGCGGATCCGGTGGCGGTCCGTACCGCGGATCCGCCGGCGGCGCGTACGGCGGCCGCTGCGGTTGCCAGCCGCCGGTGGCCGGCGGCGGCCAGCCGGGCTGCCCTGTGTGCGCCATCGCGGTCACCCCCGCCGCAGCGTACCGCGACGTCGCGAACCGGGGCCCCGTCCTGCGCGGACGGGGCCCCGGCCGGGGTCGTTGACCGATCAGCCGAAGAGCGCCAGCCGCCGGCGGCTGACCTCGTTGATCGTGGTGAAGGCGCCGCCCGCGGCGATCTGCCCCAGCCCCGCGTCGGCGGCCATCGTGTGCACGCCGGTGACGCCGTTGCCGTTCGCCGTCCACGGCAGCACGGAGCCGTCCGTCTCGGCGGCCAGCAGCTTCACCCGGCGGATGTTGCCGTCCAGGCAGAGGCCCTGGTCGCCGGTGCGCGAGGAGCGGCAGACGTTGTCGAAGTGCCCGCCGATGTAGACGGTGCCGCCCAGGACCGCGACGGCCTGCGGGTCGCCGTCCATGGTGAGCGTCCACTTCAACCCGCCCGCCAGGTCGTACGCGGCGACCCGGCCGCCCTGGCCGCCGTGCGCGGCGTACACCGCGGTGTCGGTCACCGCGACGCCGAACGTGATGTAGGCGGCCTTCGGCTTGAAGGAGCCGAGCACGGAACCCGAGGTGGGCGACACGGCGGCGATGCGGGCCGAGCCGCTCGTCCCGTTGATCTTGTGGAACTTGCCGCCCACGTACACCCTCGTGGAGGTCGCCGCGAGCGTCTCGACCTGGTCGTCGGCGGCCGGCTTCCAGCCCGTGTCCAGCACGCCGGTGGTGAGGTTGAACGCCGCGAGCCGACTGCGGGTCTGGCCGTTCACGGCGGTGATGGAGCCGCCCAGGTAGAGGCGGCCGGAGCCGGCGGCGAGCGCGTACGGCTTGCCGGAGACGCTGTGCTTGAACGTGGCGTGCAGCGCGCCGCTTGTGCCGTCCAGCCGGGCCAGGCTGTCCCGCTTGGCGCCGTTGACGGTGGTGAACTGGCCGGCCACGTACACCGAGCCGCCTGCGGTGGCGATGGTCTTCACCTGCGCGTCGGCCGTCGGCGCCCAGCTCAGCAGCGCGCCGGTGGCGGCGTTGATCGCGGCGAGGCGGGTGCGGGGGTAGGACTTCGTGCCGACGGTGGCGGCGGTGAAATCGCCGCCGACGTAGATGACGTTCCCGGCGTACGCCGTGGCCCACACCGTCCCGTTGAAGGTGGGCGCCGGCGCGGGGGCCTGGGACACGATCGCGTGCGCCGGGCCCGCCACGGCGACGGTCAGGAGGAGACCGGCGGCGCTGGCGGCGGCGGCCACCACGCGGAGCATGCCGGATCGGGCGGGACGGCTTTTATCCGTGTAAGTCACCCAAACACGGTAACCGGTATTTCCCGCGCCCAGTCGTCATCAAAGGGACCAAGTCACCCGGCCGAGCCGCCGGTGCACGTGGGCCGTACGGCCGGGCCCGGCGGGCCGTGGCCGGCGTGTGCGAGAGTCAGCGCCGTGGACGTGGCGGTCATCGGGCTCGGGCTCATCGGCGGGTCAGTGCTGCGCGCCCGGGCGGGCCGCGGGGTGCCGACGCGGGGCTACGACGCGGACCCGGCGACCCGGGCGCTCGCCCGCACGGCCGCCGGCGCGGCGCCGCGGTGGCGGGTGGCCGACTCGGTGCCGGACGCCGTGGCGGGGGCGGACCTGGTGATCCTGGCCGTGCCCCTGCCGGCGGTCGCCCCGGTGCTGG
>DASQDS010000862.1:0-1545 GCA_035634075.1 Pilimelia sp.
TTCGGGGGGCGCTTCGGCGCCGGCTTCGGCACCACCCGCGGGCACGGTGCACCGACACTCGCCGGGCTGGTCGGCGCCGGGCTGGCAGTCACCGCGCTCCTGGGCGCCGGGCTGGCTGTCGCTCCCGCCGCCGTCGGCCACAGCGGCACCGCCGCCGATACCACCACCGCGGTCGCGGCCGCGCGGAGCCGCCCCCTCCCCATGAACAGCAGCCTAGCCCGCCCGCCCGAATCGTCATGGCCCGGCCGGCCTCGCCGGTCCCGGCGGACCTGTGACCGTGTGTTGCCGGTCTGCGACAAGAAAGGTTCACAGTTCGCCGGCACGCGGGCGGTGGCGGCCTCATTGCTCTGCGGGGCGAGTGCGGGCAACATCGACGGCGATGCTGTACGGGAGAGGCGAGGAGCGGGCCGCGGTCGATCGGCTGCTCGACGGCGCCGAGAAGTCGCGCGGCGGGGCGCTGGTCGTGCGGGGCGCGGCGGGGCTCGGGAAATCGGCCCTGTTGGGCTACGCCGCGCAGCGCGCCGCCGCGACCGGGTGGCTGGAGCGGCCGGTGTTGCGGGCGAGCGGCATCCAGTCGGAGGCCGAGTTGCCGTTCGCCGGGCTGCACCAGCTGCTGCGGCCGGTCCTGCACCTGGTAGACCGGCTGGTCCCGGCGCAGCAGGCGGCCCTGCGTGGCGCTCTCGAGCTGGGGGCGGCGCGGTGCGGCGACCGGTTCCTGGTCTCGGTCGCTGCCCTCGACCTGCTGTCGGAGGCGGCCGAGGAGGGGCCGCTGCTGTGCCTTGTCGACGACGCGCAGTGGCTCGACCGGCCCTCGGCCGACGCACTCGTCTTCGCCGGCCGGCGGCTGGGCGCGGAGCGGATCGCGATGCTGTTCGCCGCTCGCGACGGGACCGGGTCGGCGTTCGACGCGGGCGGGTTGCCGGAGGTGTCGCTGGGCCCGCTGGATGCGGAGGGGGCGGCCGCCCTGCTGGCCTGCAGCGCCGTGCCGCTCGCGCCCGGTGTTGTTGCCTCGGTGGCGGCGCTCGCCGCCGGCATCCCACTCGCGCTGGTGGAGCTGCCGGCATCGTTGACGCCGGACCAGCGTGCCGGCCGGGTGCCGCTGGACGACCGCCTCCCACTGCCGGCCCGGCTGGATCAGATGTACGGCGCGCGGCTGCGGGAACTGCCGGCCGGGACCCGGACGCTGCTGCTGGTCGCCGCGGCCGACGAGACCGGTGACCCGACGGTGGTGCTGGGGGCGACTCAGCGGCTTGTCGCCGAGGCGGCTGCCGCGGGGACCGATGCCGCGGGGACCGACGCGGCGGCGGACGCGGCGGACGCGGCGCTCGACAGTGCGGAGCGTGCCGGGCTGCTGCGGATCGACGACAGCGGTGTCGTGTTTCGACATCCGCTGGTGCGGTCGGCGGCCTATCAGGTCGCGGGGTTCGCGGCGCGGCGGGCGGCGCACCGGGCGCTCGCGGACACCGTCGCCGGCGTCGACCGGATCGACCAGGTCGCCTGGCATCGCGCGGCGGCGGCGCTCGGGCCCGACGAGGAGGTGGCGGC
>DASQDS010000863.1:0-1735 GCA_035634075.1 Pilimelia sp.
GATCTGCCGCAGCAGGCGCCGGGCGCCGGGCAGCGCCGCCCACCCGACCTCGTGCCCGTGGGTCATCGCGACCACCCGGCGGACGCCGGCCCGCCGGCGCAGGCCGCCTCCCAGCAGGCCCAGCGGCGCGGCCGCCCCGAACCAGACGGCCTCGCAGCCCTGGTCCCGCGCGACCTGCGCCACCCGGCGGGCCACCTGCGGGGTGGGCAGCAGCATGCCGGTGCCGTCGCGGATCACCTCGAACGGCTGCTCCAGGTCGAACTTGGTGATGGCGTCGGCGTCGCCGCGACTGGAGGCGTACACGACGAGCGAGCCGGCGGGCTGGCGCACGGCGAGGTTGTGCACGAACCGTTCGATGCCGCCCGACCTGGGCGGGAAGTCGTTCGTGACGAGCAGCGTCCTCATCGCTCACCCCGGGCGTACGCGCGGGCCGCGGCCATCCGCTCGACGGTGGAGGGGTGTGTCGCGAAGTAGAGGTACTCCACGCGGGGCGGATCCGGGTCGGCCAGGTTCACGGTGGACAGGCGCCTCTGCATCGCCTCGAACGCGGTCGGGTCGCCGGTCAGCGCCAGCGCGTGGGCGTCCGCCCGGGCCTCGGTGCGCCGGGACAGCAGCGCCTGCCCCGGCGCGCTGACGAGCCCGGCGACCGCGGCCACCGCCAGCAGCAGGCCGATCGCCCGCGGCTCCCCGATGCCGGTGACCCCGGCCGCGCGCAGCAGCCCCGACCAGGAACCCAACAGGTAGAGCGCCACCACGCCGGTGGCCGCCCCGAGCGCGCCGGTCACCGTGCCGGCGAGCACGTCCCCGTCCCTGGCGTGGCCGAGCTCGTGCGCGACGACGGCCGCCACCTCCGGCGCCGGCGCCTCCGTCAGGAGGGTGTCGTAGACGACGATCCGGCGCGTCGGGCCGAGGCCGGAAACGTACGCGTTCACCGCGCGGGTGCGCCGGGACGCGTCGGCGACGAGGACGTCCCGCACGGGTACGCCGTCCCGCTCGGCCAACGTCATCAGCTCGGTGCGCAGCGGCCCGGGCGGCATCGGGGTGAACTTGTTGAACACCGGCTCGACCAGCACCGGCAGCACGAACGAGAGCAGCACGACCAGGCCGGCGGCACCGGCCGCGCCGAGCGCCCACCACCAGCGGGGCGCGTACCGCGTGACGGCGTAGAAGCCGAGCAGCACGACCGCCCCCAGCACGGCGCTGAGCGCGTAGGCCTTGAGCAGGTCGACCGCCCAGCCGCCCCAGCTCTGCGTGGACAGCCCGTACCGCACGAGCACCGTGCGCCGCCACGCGGCGAGCGGCAGCGTGACCAGATCCGCCAGCAGCAGCACGGCCAGCCCACCGAGGACCGCCCGGGCGACCCAGGAACCGCCGAAGGGCCGGCCGACCAGCTCCACCAGGCGCGCCCCCACGGGCGTGAGGCCCAACAGGAGCGCCGCCACCAGGCCGAGCGCCATGGCACCGTACCGGCTGGGGCGCAGCGCGGCGGCGAACTCCCTGCCGCGCGCGACCTGCTCGGCGGGCAGGTCGCGCAGCGCGGCGACCTGGTCGGCGCGCGGGGCGGGCGGGCGCTGCCAGGGCACCAGCACCACCACGACCACGAGCAGCGCCACCGCCAGCCCGACCAGGGTCACGAGTGCCCACGCCCGAGGGGTCATCGTCCACGCCTTCCTTCCGCCGCGTGCCGCTCACCGTACCGGCGGCCGGCGCCACCGCGCGGCCGGTGGGCTCAGGC
>DASQDS010000864.1:0-3399 GCA_035634075.1 Pilimelia sp.
CCAGCACCGGGAACGCCGCGGTGCCGGGCATGCCCAGGCCCTCGCGGGTGACGGCCCGCAGCCAGTTGCCGTCGATGGTGACGCCGGGGTACGGGCGCGGCGCGGCGTCCAGGCCGGCGGTGATGGCCCGGTAGCGCCGCCCGACCTCGCCGGCCGTGCTGCCCAACCGGTACGTGTCCGGTCGGGCCGCGATCCAGGCGGTCAGGTCGGGCAGGCGCTCCGCCAGCCCCGCCCCGCCCAGCCGGATGAAGTCATACCAGACGCGGCGCGGGTCGACCGCGCTGTCCAACACCACCCGGTCGGTGCGGTGCGGGAAGAGCGTGGCGTAGACGGCGCCGAGGTACGTGCCGTACGACAGGCCCTTGAACGAGATCCGGGCTTCGCCCAGCGCGGCGCGGATGCGGTCCAGGTCGCGGGCCGTGTTGGCGGTGGTGAGATGCGGCAGCAGGTCGCCGGCGTGCCGCTCGCACGACCGTGCGGCGCGCCGGGCGTGGGCGACGGTGTGCGTGATGGAGCCGTCCGGCGCGGGGTAACGCATCAGCGGAACGGGCCCGGCCAGGCGGCACGTGATCGGGCTGCTGTGCCGGATCCCGCGGCCGTCGAAGCCGACGAGGTCGTAGCGGTCGCGGAGTTCCGCCGGCTCGTCCTCGCGGTAGCGGTCGGCCGGTTCGTCGAGGCCGCCGATACCGGGGCCACCGGGACTGAGTACGAGCGTGCCGAGTCGCCGAGCCGGGTCCGCGGCGGGTATTCGGGAGATCCTGATGGTGAGCGGGCGACCGCCCGGGTCCCGGTAGTCCATGGGGACGCTCAGGTCGGCGCACCGCTGGGCCGGATGGGCGGCCACGTCAACGGGGCACGGTCCCCACCGCAAGGCGGCGGTGCCCGGCCGGTCCGGCACCGCTGTCCGACGGTCCGGGCCTAGCGCCGGGCGGGACGCGGCGGCGGCCGCATTGATGGGCAGCGCCACGGCGGCGACGGTGATGGCGGCGACTGTGCTGACGGCGGTGGCGAGACTCGGTCGGGTCGGTCGGCTGCTCATGCGCACTCCTCGGCGGGCGGGAACACTCGGTCACTCGCCGTCGGCGAGGTAGAAGAGCTCATCGACGCGGATGTGTAGGGCGCGAGCCAGTTTGAGGGCCAGCACGGTGGACGGGATGAACCGTCCCGTCTCGACGGTGTTGATGGTCTTGCGGGTGACCCCCACGAGGTCGGCGAGCTGTTCCTGCGTAAGGTCGTGCCGGGCCCGTTCGACCTTGATGCGGTTGCGCAGAGGATGGGCGGGATCGGCGTCGCCCATCACGCGTCCCGGTTGAACCACAGGCGGGCCACGCCGTACGACAGCAGCGCCGCGGCCAGCGTGAACTTGGCCTGCGCGACCGACGGCGTCTCCACTCGGAACAGGAAGGGCAGCTGGACGCAGGTGACGCCGACCAGCGCGACGGCCATCGACCGGGTGTGGCTGGCGGCCGTCCGCTCGTCCGCCAGCACGGCGCCCAACCTGGTCAGCCGCGCCTTTGCCCAGCCGGCCAGGAGCAGCGCCGGCACCGCGACGATGACCGCCGCCAGATACGTCAGCTCGAGCGCGCGCGGCCACCCGCCGGCGCGCCGCGCGTCGTTGATGCCGTTGGTCACCAGCGTCGTCGCCGCGGCGGTCCCCCACACGAACAGGGCGACGTCGAACAGGCGGTGGGTCCGGCGGCGGGCACCGGCCGCACTGGCGGGGGCGGACATCATGGCTCTCCCTCAACTGAGTAACCCAGGCAGCCCATCAAGTAACCTGCGCTGCCCTCCAAGTAACCCATAGGTTACACAGCCCTCCGCCGGTCATCAAGGCCCGGCTCATCCTGATCTGGCTGCACGGGAAACCCAGGAACGTCACCGCACGCACGCTTGGAAGATCGGCAGTGGGACGTTCCCGACGGATGGGGGCGGGCCCGGCTCGAACGTTGCGTCCGATCGCCGCCAGACGCGCGCCGGACCGCTGGCCATGATCGACCTTGTGAACGAACTCGAAGGCAGTGAACTCAAGGGCAGGGTCGCGCTGGTGACCGGCGGGAGCCGGGGCATCGGGGCCGCGATCGCGCGGGGGCTGGCCCGGCAGGGGGCGGACGTCGCCATCACCTACGAGCGCAACACCGACCGGGCGTCGGCGGTGGCCGGCCAGATCAGGGACATGGGCCGGCGCGGCCTGACCATCAACGCGGACAGCGGGGACGTCGCCGCGGTCACCGCCGCGGTGGACCACGCCGCCGAGGTGCTCGGCCGGCTCGACATCCTGGTCAACAACGCCGGCACGTTCCGGGTCGGTCCGATCGAGGAACTCGGCCCCGCGGAGTTCGACCGCACGGTCGCGGTGAACGTGCGGGCGCCGTACGTGGCCTCCCGTGCGGCGATCCGGCACCTGGGGGAGGGCGGCCGGATCATCAGCATCGGCAGCAACATGGCCGACCGGACGACGTTCCCCGGCTTCGCCCTCTACGCGTTGAGCAAGACCGCGCTGGTGGGAATGACGAAAGGGCTCGCCCGTGAACTGGGCCCCCGAGGCATCACCGTCAACCTGATCCACCCGGGCCCGACCGACACCGACGCCAACCCCGCCGCCGGGCCCCACGCCGCGTCGATCAATGCGCTCACGGCGCTGGGCCGCTACGCCACGCCGGACGAGGTCGCCGCCGTCGTGTCGTTCCTGGCGGGCGAGGGCGGCGGGTACGTGACGGGCGCCGCCATCAACGCCGACGGTGGCTTCACCGTGTAGGGCCGACGTTGGCGGGGGTCACGGCGGGGGCAGGTACGGCGCCTCGACGGTGAGCGGTGCGCTCTGCGCCGACTCCATGCCCGCGGCGTCGAGGGCGGCGACGGTGAGGACGTGCGTGGTGGCCATCGGCAGCGCCAGGACGACGCTGGTGGTGGCGGCCGAGGCGACCAGGTCGGCGCCACGGTAGACCCGGTACCCGACGGCCGGGTCGGTGCCGGCCGGCTGGCTCCAGCGCAGGGTCACGGTGCCGGTGGGCGGGTCGGCGGCGGCCACCCGGAAGCCCTCCGGCCGGCTCGGCCGGGCGGTCGGGCCGGCCGGCGTGGTGACGGCGGCCGCGGCGCTCGGCCTGGTGTGGCCGCACCCGTGGGCGAGCGTGGCGGTCACCCGGAGGCGGTGCGTGGACGCGGACGCGAGCCCGCTGACCACCGCCGAGGTCCCGGCGCCGGCGCCGACCACCGTCGGGCCAGCCAGGATGGTGTACGACACCGCGGCGGCCTCCTGCACCCAGTCCAGGCGCACCGAGGAGGCCGACAGCGGCTCCGCCCGCACCTGGACGGGCCGGGGCGGGCGGGTCTGGCACGTGGCCGTGTGTCCACTCACGAACGCGCCCGGCGACTCGTTGCCCCGGGCGTCGACGGCGGCGA
>DASQDS010000865.1:0-1966 GCA_035634075.1 Pilimelia sp.
GCACCCGGCGCCTGGCCGGGCGCCGACGGCCGGGGGCCGGGGGCGCGGGTCGGTGGCGGCGGGGTGGCTCCCGGTCGGCCACCGGGAGCGGGCAGGAGTCCGGGCGGGGCGGGCAGGAGCCCGGGCGGCGCAGAAGCGGCCGGTGGCGCGGAGGCGGCCGGAGACTCCGCCCGCAGCGCGGCGTCCGCTGACAGGCGCCAGGCCGCACCGGCCGTCAGCAGCATGGGTACGACGGCGGCAACCACCGCGATCCGTGGGCCGAGCGGCCACCAGCCGCCGGCCTCGAACCTGACGTGCCTGCCCACCGGCACCCTCCCGAGTGATCGCGTCCCTGCAGGCTAGCGCGCATCGGTGGCGATCTGTCCAGTCGAACGCCGGCGGTTACGCCATCCCTTTGCCGCGGCGGCCGATGGCCCGGGTGATCTCGCGCTGGGCGTCCCGTTTCGCCAGGTCCTGGCGCTTGTCGTAGGACCGCTTGCCGCGCGCGAGGCCGAGCTCCACCTTCGCCCAGCCGTCGGCGAAGTAGAGCTGCAACGGCACCAGGGTCAGCCCGCTCTCCTTGGTCTTGCCGATCAGCCGGTCGATCTCCAGCCGCTTCAGCAGCAGCTTGCGGGTGCGCCGGGGCTCGTGGTTGGTCCAGGTGCCCTGGGCGTACTCGGGGATGTGCATGCCGTGCAGGTAGAGCTCGCCGTCGCGCTCCTGGGCGAACGCGTCCACCAGCGAGGCCCGGCCCGACCGGAGCGACTTCACCTCGGTGCCGGTGAGCGCGAGCCCCGCCTCGAAGGTGTCCAGGATGGCGTAGTCGTGACGCGCCTTGCGGTTGGAGGCGACCACCTTGCGCCCCTTTTCCCGTGGCACGGCGACCCGCCTCCCTCTCGCTGGCGCCCCGGCACCCACCGGCCCGGGATCAGCACACAGGCTACCGGGTTCAGCACAGGCAGCGCGGAAGCCACCGCAGCGGCTGCGTCGGCCGGCCGTCGAGGCGTACCTCGAAATGCAGGTGGTAGCCCGTCGATGCGCCGGTCGTCCCGACCCGGCCGATCACCTGGCCGCGCCGCACGGACTGGCCCGGGTCCACGAGCATCCGGGACTGGTGGGCGTAGCAGGTGCTCAACCCTTCGCCGCGGTGGCGGCCGTGGCTGAGGCAGGTGAAGTTGCCGTAGCCGCCGTTCCAGCCGGCGCGGATCACCCGCCCGTCGGCCGCGGCGAAGATGGGTTGCCCGCCGCCGGCGGCGAGGTCGACGCCCGCGTGCAGCTGCCAGACGCGGTAGTACGGGTCGAACCGCATGCCGAAGTTGCTCGTCTTCCACCCGCGGACGGGCATCAGCAGCCGCGACCCCGGCCGCAGCGATGGCCCCGCGCGGTGGCCGGACTGGCGGGACGCCCAGCCGCGCAGCTGGGCCTCGATGCGGGCCGCCTCGGCGCGGGCCTCCCGGTAGCGGGCGAGGCTCGCGGCCCGCTCCTGGCGGGCGGTGCTGAGCGCGGCCTGGCGCCGGCTGGACAGCGAGGCCAGGTGCACGACGGCGCCCTCGGCGGCGGCGCGGGCGTTCTCCGCCGCGTCGAGCGCCGCCCGCGCCCGGCTGGCCGCCCGCTCGGCGGCCCGCTGGGCCAGGACGGCCGTGTTCTCGTCCTGCTTGGCATCCCGGCGGGCGGACCGCAGGACGTCCACGGCGGCGCGTTCGTCCGACAGGATCCGGTCCACGTAGCCGGTGCGCTGGGTGATCTCCTGTGGGCTCCGCGCGCCCAGCAGCACGTTGAGGTTGACCAGGTCACCGCCCTTGTAGCTGGCGGATACGAAGGTCGTCACCCGGTTCCGGGCGGCGGTCACCCGCCGGGCGGAGGCCGCGTAGCGGGCACGCGCCTCGGCCACGGCGCCGCGGGCGTGGTCGGCGGTGCGTCGGGCGGTGTTCGCCGCGGTGGTGGCGGCCGCGACCTCGCCGCGCGTCTCGGCCACCCGCTCCTGGGC
>DASQDS010000866.1:0-1754 GCA_035634075.1 Pilimelia sp.
GGACACCCCACCGCGGCCGCACGAATCCGGGCTCCGCCGTCCGGCGGCGCACCACCCGGTCAGACCTTCCGGTACCTGGCCTGGACCACGCAGACCAGCGCGAAGGCGCCGATGCCGAGGGCAACGATGGTGAGCAGGATCGTGCCGTAGGGCTGCTCGGACAGCGTCCGCAGCGCTCCGTCCAGGCCGCGCGCCTTGCTCGGGTCGTAGGTGATCGCCGCGCTGACGAGCAGCACACCGGCGATGGCGTACGCGGTGCCCTTGGCGCTGTAGCCGGTGACGCCGAGCGCCCGGCTCACCTTGCGCGTGCGCGCGTCCATCTGGCCGACCTTCAGGTGCTTCTCGAACCGCTTGATCACGCCGTAGACGATCAGCCCGATGCCCACCGCCGCAAGCGCGATCCCGGCCAGCGCGATCAGCCAGCGCCCGCCCGTGGAGTCCATCAGCTTGGTCGTCGTGGTCTGCTGCTGGTCGGCGCTGGAGGACTTCGCGTCGGTGACCACCTTCGCGGCCGTCCAGGCGAAGTAGGCGTACACCACCGCGCGGCCGGCGGAGGCGAGCCGCTCCATGGTGCGCTCGCGGCCGGTGTCGGACCGATTCCCCACGGCGGCCTCGAGGGCCTGCCAGATGGCCATCGCGGCGAGGCAGACGCTGATCGCGATCACCAGGAACCGACCGTACGGCTTGCCGGCCAGGGTGTACAGGGCGCCGCCCTGGTCACCGGCCCCGGCGGACTTGCCGAACGCGATCTGCAGGGCCAGCCACGCCACCAGCAGGTGGACCAGGCCATACCCCAGGAAGCCCACCCTGGCCAGCCGCTCCAGGAGCGGGTTGTCGGCAGCGCGGGTGGCGGTGGCTCGGGCGTTGGAACTCAAGCTGGTCATGCGCCTATAGATGTCCGCCACGCCGAATTCTGAAACGTGGCCCGGCGCGGGCGGAGAACCGGCCCGCGATCAGCCGGCGCGGGCGATGTCCACGACGACCTGCTGGTCGGTGGCGCTGGTCACGGAGACCGCAAGGCCACCGACCTCCGTCGCGGCCTGACCGACCGTCAGCGACAGGCGCTCGCCGGCGACCTCCATCGTCACCCGGTCGCCGTCGGCGCCGATCAGCTTGGCCTCCACCCCGAGGATGTTGACGCTGGCGTCGACGCCGCGGTCGAACGTCACCGTGCACCGGTCGAGGCCGCAGTCGGTGTCCGCGCCCTCGGAGCTGCACCCGGCCAGCAGGGCGAGGGTCAGAAGAAGGCCGACGAGCACGCGGCCGGTGAGCGAGTGGCCGGCGCGGCGCGGCAGGGAGGTCGTCACCGTTGCAAGGGTACCGTGGCGGTCATGGACATCAGCGTCGCGGACAACCCCGAACGCCAACGGTTCGAGATCCGCCTCGACGGCGAGCTCGCCGGCTTCGCGGAGTACCGGCCGCGCGACGGTGCCCTCGCGTTCACCCACACCGAGGTCGACCCGCGCCACCGCGGTCGGGGGCTGGGCGGCGCGCTGATCGGCGCGGCGCTGGAGCAGGTGCGGGCGGACGGCGGCCGGGTGCTGCCGCTGTGCTCGTTCGTCGTCGACTACGTCGGCCAGCACCCCGAGTACCGCGATCTGGTGGCGTACGGGCGCACCGACGCCGGCGGGGCCTGACCCGCCGTGCGGCGGGGCCGGCGGCGGGCGCTCGTCGCGGCGGGCGCGGCGGTTGTGCTGCTCGCCGCGCTGGGCGTGGTCGCGGTATGGCGCGGCTGGTTCGCCGACCCGTCGGTG
>DASQDS010000867.1:0-1587 GCA_035634075.1 Pilimelia sp.
CGGCGGCGTCGGCCAGCAGCTCGCGCGTGTCCGGCGGCGCGGCGGCGAGGAGCGCCGTGACGTGGTCGGCGTCGCCCAGCCGGGCGACCACCGCCGCCGCGGTCGTCCCGCGGTCGACGGCCGCCCGCAGGCCGAGCGCCGCGGCGATCCGACGCAGTTCCACCACGGGGACGCGATCCAACAGCTGGGCCGCGGGCGCGCCCAGACCGAGCGGGTGCGCGAACGCCGACCACAGCGGACCGGCCATCCGCAGCGCGTCGCCGTCCGGCCAGACCAGGGCCCGCTGGGCGAGCACGTGCAGGGTGGCCGCGAGATCGGGATCGTCGGACGGCCGGCCGACGGTGCGCCCGACCAGCCGCCGATCGGCCGCCGCCGCGCCGAAGGCCTGGATGACCTCGATCAGCTGGATGGCCGGCAGCGGCAGGCCGGCGAGTGCCGCGGTGACCGGCCCCCGCTGCTGCAACCGGTCGGCCAGCTCGGCGAGGTCGGTCGGCGCCGGCGCGGCGAGGGCCTCCGGGCGGCGCCGGAGAATCTCCGCGAGGTGCCCCTCGTCCAACGTCGCCAGCCAGCGCGCGAGTGGGGACGCCACGAGGCCACAATTTGTCGTACGCGGACACGGAGGTCAAACTTCCCGCGCGGGCGACGGCCCGGCGGTCCCCGGTTCGTGCCATGCGGACGCCGCGCCCGGGCCGGTGCGGCCCGCCCACTCCTAGGTTCGGCGGCAGGGGCAGTCGGCGGTGGGGCGGAGGACGCGGTGGAGATGTTGCTGGACGGGCGGTACCGGCTCGGTGACCTGATCGCCGAGGGGGCGGTCGGCACCGTACGCCGGGCGGTGGACACGGCGACGGGGGAGCGGGTCGCGGTCAAGCTGCTCCGGGCGGGGGCGGCGGCGCAGCCGGCGCTGCTGCGGGTCTTCCTCCGCGAGGCGGAGATCCTGGCCGGCCTGGACCACCCCGGGATCGTGCGGCTGCGCGACGTGGTCACCGGCGGCGGCGGGTACGCCCTCGTGCTCGACCTGCTGGCCGGCGGTGACCTGCGCCGCCGGCTCCGCCGGGAGGGCCCGTTCCCGCCCGCCGCGGCGGCCGACCTGGCGGCGCGGCTCGCCGACGCGCTGGCGTACCTGCACGGGCTCGGCCTCGTCCACGGTGACGTCAAGCCCGGCAACCTGCTGCTGCCCGGGGACGGTGGGCGGGCGCGGCTGGCCGACTTCGGCTCCGCCCGCCGGGCGGCCGACCGCGACGGTGACCGGCCGGTCCACGCGACCCCGGAGTATGTCGCCCCGGAGGTGGTCGCGGGCGGGCCACCCACGTCGGCCGCCGACGTGTACGCCGTCGGCATCGTGCTGTTCGAGCTGATGAGCGGTCGCACCCCGTTCGGCGGCGGCGCCACTGCGGAAATCCTCCACCGGCACGGCCGGTGTGTGGCCGTCCCGCCGCCGGGCCTGCCACCGGCGGTGTGGCCGATCATCGAGGCGTGCCTGGCCGCCGACCCGGCCGACCGCCCGCCGGCGCGGGCGCTGGCGGCCCGGCTGGGCGGCCTCGGGCC
The DNA here is from genome assembly GCA_035634075.1 of Pilimelia sp. Taxonomy (GTDB): domain Bacteria; phylum Actinomycetota; class Actinomycetes; order Mycobacteriales; family Micromonosporaceae; genus DASQDS01. The sequence goes on from DASQDS010000867.1 coordinate 1,546, forward strand.
GGCGCTGGACGGGTCGCCCGCGCTGCCGCCCGTGCCGCCGGA
>DASQDS010000868.1:0-8023 GCA_035634075.1 Pilimelia sp.
GCCGGCGGGCGGCCGGCGGTGCTGGCGGACCGCCGCCCAGGCGCCCCGGAGCGCGATGCCGGCCAGCACGGCCGCGGAGACCCAGCGCAGCGGGGTGGCCACGGGCTCGATGAGACCCGCGAGGGCGGCGCCGCCGAGGACGGCAGCCAGCGCGTACACCCCGTCGGCGGTGGCGACGCCCAGCGCGGCGGCGGCCCCGACCCGGAACGACGTGCGGGCGGTCAGCCCCATGACGAGCACCGCGATGGCGCCCACGGGCACCGCCACGCCGTAGCCGGCGAGCAGGCCGGCGACCAGCGCGGCGGTCACGGCAGCGGCCGCTCGATCATCCGGCAAGTCTGTCGACGCGCCGGGCGGCCGTCGACCGAGTTACCGCCGTGGCGGCGGTCTCCCGGTCAGACGTTGAAGCCGAGGGCGCGGAGCTGGTCGCGGCCCTCGTCGGTGATCTTGTCGGGGCCCCACGGCGGGAGCCACACCCAGTTGATCCGGATGTCGGACACGAGCCCGCCGCCCGGCCCTGTGGTCAACGCCTGGCGCGTCTGGTCCTCGATCTCGTCGGTCAGGGGGCACGCCGCCGAGGTCAGCGTCATGTCCAGCGTCGCGACGTTCTCGTCGTCGACGTGCACGCCGTACACCAGGCCGAGGTCGACCACGTTGATGCCCAGCTCGGGGTCGACCACGTCCTTCATGGCCTCCTCGACGTCCGCGACGATCGCCTTGGTCACCCCGCTGGCGGGGGCCTCCGCGGCGGCACCCTCGGCGGGCGCCGGCAGCGTGTCGTCAGTCAATGCGATCCCCTCGCTCCGCTCGCTCATGCGCTCACTCCTTCGTCGGCGAGGGCGCGCGCCGCCGCGTCCTTGAACGCCATCCACGGCAGCAGCGCGCACTTGACCCGGGCCGGATAGCGGGCCACCCCCGCGAACGCTACCCCGTCACCCAGCACGTCCTCGTCGGGCTCGACCTGGCCGCGGCCGGACATCAGCGTGACGAACGCCTCGTGCACCACCAGCGCGCCCGGCACGTCGCGCCCGGAGAGCAGCTCGTGCAGCACGCTCGCCGACGCCTGGCTGATCGAGCAGCCCTGCCCGTCGTACGAGATGTCGGTGAGCACGGCCGCGGAGTCCACCGCCACCCGGACGGTGACCTCGTCGCCGCACGTCGGGTTGACGTGGTGCGCCTCGGCGCCGTAGGGCTCGCGGAGGCCACGGCCGTGCGGGTGCTTGTAGTGGTCCAGGATGATCTCCTGGTAAAGCCCTTCCAGCTGCATCACAGAAAGACCTTCCGTGCCTGGTCGAGCCCGCGCACGAGCGCGTCGACCTCACCTGTGGTGGTGTAGAGGTAGAACGACGCGCGGGTCATCGCGGGCACGCCGAACCGGACGCAGAGCGGCCGGGCGCAGTGGTGGCCGACGCGGACCTGCACGCCGAGCGAGTCGAGCACCTGCCCGACGTCGTGCGGGTGCACGCCGTCGAGCGCGAACGACACCGTGCCGCCGCGGTCGACCGGCACGTCGGGGCCGAAGATCCGCACGCCCGGCACGGCGGCCAGCGCCGCCAGCGCGTACGCGGTCAGCTCCCGCTCGTGCGCCGCGATCGCCGCCATGCCGATGCCGGCGAGGTAGTCCACGGCCGCGCCGAGGCCGACAGCCTGCACGATCGGCGGCGTGCCGGCCTCGAACCGGGCGGGCGGCGCCGCGAAGGTGGACCGCTCCATGCTGACCGTCTCGATCATGGAGCCGCCGCCCAGGAACGGTGGCATGGCGGCCAGCAGCTCCGACCGGCCCCACAACACGCCGATGCCGGTCGGCCCGCACATCTTGTGCCCGGTGAACGCCACGAAGTCGGCACCCAGCGCGGTCACGTCCATCGGCAGGTGCGGGGCGGCCTGCGAGGCGTCCAGCACGACCAGCGCGCCGACCGCGCGGGCGCGGGCGACGACCGGCGCCGTCGGGTTGATCGTCCCCAGCACGTTCGAGACCAGGGTGTACGAGACGACCTTCGTGCGCTCGTTGACCAGCTCGTCCAGGCGGGACAGGTCGAGCCGACCGGCGTCGGTCACCCCGAACCAGCGCAGCGTGGCGCCGGTGCGCTCGCAGAGCAGCTGCCACGGGACGATGTTGGAGTGGTGCTCCATCTCGGAGATCACCACCTCGTCGCCGGGGCCGAGCCGGAAGCGGGAACCGGCCGGGCCGTGCGCGAACGCGTACGCCACCAGGTTCAGCGACTCGGTGGCGTTCTTGGTGAAGACGACCTCGTCGGGCGTGGGGGCGCCGATGAACGCCGCGACCGTGGCGCGCGCGCCCTCGTACGCCTCGGTCGCCTCGGTGCCGACGGTGTGCACGGACCGGGACACGTTGCCGTTGTGCCGCTCCAGGTGCACCCGCATCGCGTCGATGACCTGGCGCGGCTTCTGCGAGGTGTTGCCGCTGTCCAGGTAGACCATCGGGTGGCCGTTGACCTCGCGGTCGAGGATCGGGAAGTCCGCGCGCACCTGCGCCACGTCGAGCCCGGGCCGCGCGCCGCGCGGGACCTCGGTAGTGGTGGTGGTCATGGACATCCCCTCCCCGTGCGGTGTCAGACGGCGGCCGGGCCGGCGCCGGCGAGGTACCGCTCGTACCCCTCCGCCTCCAGCTTCTCGGCCAGCTCCGGGCCGCCCTGCTCGACGATCCGGCCGCCCACGAAGACGTGCACGAAGTCGGGCCGGATGTAGCGCAGGATGCGGGTGTAGTGGGTGATCAGCAGCAGGCCCGTGGCGCCGGTGGCCCGGACCCGGTTGACGCCCTCGCTGACCACCCGCAGCGCGTCGATGTCCAGGCCGGAATCCGTCTCGTCGAGCACGGCGATCTTCGGCTTGAGCAGCTCGAGCTGGACGATCTCGTGCCGCTTCTTCTCGCCGCCGGAGAAGCCCTCGTTGACGTTGCGCTGGGCGAACGCCGGGTCCATGCCGAGCTGCTCCATGGCGCCACGCAGCTCGCCGGCCCAGGTGCGCAGCTTGGGCGCCTGGCCGTCCACCGCCGTCTTGGCTGTCCGCAGGAAGTTCGCCACCGACACGCCGGGCACCTCGACGGGGTACTGCATGGCCAGGAACAGGCCGGCGCGGGCGCGCTCGTCCACCGTCATGGCCAGCACGTCCTCGCCGTCGAGCGTCACGGTGCCGCTGGTGATCTCGTACTTCGGGTGGCCGGCGATCGAGTACGCCAGGGTGGACTTGCCCGAGCCGTTCGGGCCCATGATCGCGTGCGTCTCCCCGGCGCGGACGGTCAGGTCCACCCCGGCGAGGATCGGCTTCAGCTCGCCCTCGGGCAGCTTCACCGACACCTGCAGGCCGCGGATCTCCAGGGTGCTCATGATGGGGCCACTCCATTGCTCGGCGTGAGGCTGAGGTAGACGTCGCCGTCGCGGATCTCGACGGGGTAGACCGGGACCGGCTCGACGGCCGGCAGGCCGCTGGGGTTGCCGGTGCGCAGGTCGAAGCGGGAGCCGTGCAGCCAGCACTCCAGGGTGCAGCCCTCGACCTCGCCCTCCGACAGCGGCACGGCGGCGTGCGAGCACTCGTCGTACGCCGCGTAGAAGTTGTCGTCGTCGGCGTGCACGAGGGCGATCGGCGTGCCGTCGACGTCCACGCTGACCGCGCTGCCCTTGGCCACGTCGGCCACGGCGCAGACCTTGAAGAACGTCACGACCCCGCCTTCGCCAGCCGGGCCTCGATAGCGTCGCCGAGGCGGGTGCGCAGCTCCTCCGCCGGGATCTTGTTCAGCAGCTCCGCGAAGAAGCCGCGGACCACCAGCCTGCGCGCCTCCGCCTGTGGGATGCCGCGGGCCATCAGGTAGAACAGCTGCTCGTCGTCGAACCGGCCGGTCGCGCTCGCGTGGCCGGCCCCGGCCACCTCGCCGGTCTCGATCTCCAGGTTCGGCACGGAGTCGGCCCGGGCGCCGTCGGTGAGCACCAGGTTCCGGTTGATCTCGTACGTCTCCGTGCCCGTGGCCTCGGCCCGGATGAGCACGTCGCCCACCCACACGGTGTGCGCGCCGGCGCCCTGCAGGGCGCCGCGGTAACCGACGTAGCTGCGGCAGTCGGGCACGGTGTGGTCGACGAGCTGCCGGTGCTCGAGGTGCTGCCCGGCGTCGGCGAAGTACAGGCCGTACAGCTCGGCCTCCCCGCCCCGGCCCGCGTACTCCACGCTGGTGAACTGGCGCACCAGGTCGCCGCCGAGGGTGACCTGGACGTGCACCACGCGCGCGTCGCGGCCCAGCCGGACCCGCAGGTGCTGCGCGTGCACGGTGTCCGAGGCCCAGTCCGACACGGTGACCAGCGTCAGCGCGGCGCCGTCCGCCACCGCGACCTCGACGTTGTCGGCCAGCGTCGCGGAGCCCACCTGCTCCAGCACGAGGGTGGCGCGGGCGAACCGCCCGACCTCCACGTACGTGTGCCCGAACGCGACCTCGGCGGCGCCGCCGCCGACCACCCGCACCGCGGCGGGCCCGGCCGGCACCGCGTCCGGTGCGACGGCGACCAGCAACGCCTGCTTGGCCCCGCCGTGGGCGAGCGCGCTGACCCGGTCGAACGGGGTGAGCACGCTGCCGATGCGGGGGTCACCGGCGTCCACGGTGGACACCGTCACGCCGGCCGGCAGGTCGGCGTACTCGTACGTCACCGTCGCCGTGGCCGCCGGTTCCCCGGTGGCCAGGCCGCGCATCCGCTTCAGCGGCGTGAACCGCCAGTCCTCTTCGAGGCCGGTCAGGGCCGGAAAATCCGCCACGTCGTGCGACCGCAGCGCCTGGGCGCGGGTCCTCGCCGGGGCAACAGCCTGCGTGGTCATCCGACCGCGCCCTCCATCTGCAGCTCGATCAGGCGGTTCAGCTCCAGGGCGTACTCCATCGGCAGTTCCTTGGCGATCGGCTCGATGAAGCCCCGGACGATCATGGCCATCGCCTCGTCCTCGCTCAGCCCCCGGCTCATCAGGTAGAAGAGCTGGTCCTCGCTGACCTTGGAGACGGTCGCCTCGTGGCCCATCGACACGTCGTCCTCGCGGATGTCCACGTACGGGTACGTGTCCGAGCGGGAGATCGTGTCCACCAGCAGCGCGTCGCACTTGACCGTGCTGCGGCTGTGGTGGGAGCCCTCGAGCACCTGGACGAGGCCGCGGTAAGAGGTGCGGCCGCCGCCGCGGGCGATCGACTTCGACACGATGGTGGACGAGGTGTGCGGCGCGGCGTGCACCATCTTGGCGCCGGCGTCCTGGTGCTGGCCCTCGCCGGCCATCGCCACCGAGAGCACCTCGCCCTTGGCGTGCTCGCCGGTCATGTAGACCGCCGGGTACTTCATCGTGACCTTGGACCCGATGTTGCCGTCCACCCACTCCATGGTCGCGCCCTCGTGGCACACGGCGCGCTTGGTGACGAGGTTGTAGACGTTGTTCGACCAGTTCTGGATGGTCGTGTAGCGGCACCGGGCGTTCTTCTTCACGACGATCTCCACGACGGCGCTGTGCAGCGAGTCCGACGAGTAGATCGGCGCGGTGCAGCCCTCGACGTAGTGCACGTAGGCGCCCTCGTCGACGAGGATCAGCGTCCGCTCGAACTGGCCCATGTTCTCCGTGTTGATCCGGAAGTAGGCCTGCAGCGGGATCTCCACGTGCACGCCCTTCGGCACGTAGATGAACGAACCGCCGGACCACACGGACGTGTTCAGCGCGGCGAACTTGTTGTCGCCCACCGGGATGACGGTGCCGAAATACTCCCGGAAGAGCTCCTCGTGCTCCCGCAGGGCCGTGTCGGTGTCGAGGAAGAGCACGCCCTGCTCCTCCAGGTCCTCGCGGATCTTGTGGTAGACGACCTCCGACTCGTACTGCGCGGCCACCCCGGAGACCAGGCGCTGCTTCTCCGCCTCGGGGATGCCCAGCTTGTCGTACGTGTTCTTGATGTCGGCGGGCAGGTCGTCCCACGTCGCCGCCTGCTTCTCGGTCGACCGGACGAAGTACTTGATGTTGTTGAAGTCGATCCCGCTCAGGTCCGCGCCCCAGCTCGGCATCGGCTTGCGGCCGAACAACCGCAGACCCTTGAGCCGCAGGTCGAGCATCCAAGCGGGCTCGCTCTTCTTCGCGGAGATGTCGCGCACCACCGCCTCGGACAACCCGCGCTGGGCCACCGCGCCGGCGGCGTCGGAGTCGGCCCAGCCGTACTCGTACTTGCCCAGGGCGGCGAGATGCTCCTCCTGGGTGACGACGGGCGGGGCGATCTGCTCGGTCATGTATCTGTCCTCACAGTGCTGGCGATCTTCACGGGGTGCGGGTGCGCGGCGCGCAGGCCCGGGATGTGCGTGGTGCAGACCCCGTCGCCGTGCGCGATCGTGGCGAGGCGTTGCACGTGCGTGCCGACGAGGCGGGAGATGACCGCCGTCTCGGCCTCGCACAGCTGGGGGAACTCGGCGGCCACGTGCGCCACCGGGCAGTGGTGCTGACAGAGCTGGCCACCCGAGGCGATCGCGGTCGAGCTGGCAGCGTAGCCCTCGGCGGTGAGCGCGCTCGCGAGCGCCTCCGCCCGCGCCAGCGGGTCGTCGGCTGCCTCCCGCAGCGCCGCCCGGCACCGCTGCTCCAGGCCCTCGACCTGGGCGGCGGCGAACGCCTCGACGGCCGGCCGGCCGCCGTGCTCGGCGATCCAGCGCAGGGCCGCGGTGGCGATATCGTCGTACGTGTGCGGGTTGAGGCCGTCGCGTCCCGTATCGGTCAACGCGAAGACCTTCGCCGGCCTGCCCCGCCCGCGCGGCCCGCCCCGGGGCCGGTCACGCAGGGCGACCAGTCGGTCGACGAGCATGGCGTCCAGGTGCCGCCGGATCGCCGCCGGGCTCAGGCCCAGGGCGGCGCCCAGCTCGGCCGCGGTGGCGGGGCCGCGCTCCAGCAGGAGCCGCGCCACGCGGTCGCGGGTGCGCCGGTCGACACCCGCGTCGGCCCCCGGCGCCGGCGCGGGCGAACCGCCCGTACCGACCCCGGGGAGTACCGCCGCGTTTTTCACAACGCCAACGTGACGTAATTCGTCGGGCACCCGCAAACAGCGCCGGCGGTGATCCGGACCACCGGGTGGGCCGACGGCAAACCGGACGCTCCGACCCCGGTCGTATCCTTGCCGCGTGACACTCCCCGCGGTCCCCGGCCGGGTCGTTCGCCGGCTGGCGCTGGCAGCCATCGTCGTCAACGTCGGCATCGTGGTGACCGGCGGGGCCGTCCGCCTCACCGGCTCCGGGCTCGGCTGCCCCACCGTGCCCCGGTGCACCGACGAGTCGTACTTTCCGACCGCCGCGCTGGGCGTGCACGGGGCGATCGAGTTCGGCAACCGGATGCTCAGCTTCGTGGTCGGCATCGTGGCGATCGCCGGGCTCGTCGCCGCGCTGCTGCACCGGCCCCGGTCGCACCGGCGTCGGCTCGTCGCCCCGGCCGCCGCCGCACTGGTCGGCGTCATCATCCAGGGCGTCATCGGCGCCATCACGGTGCGGACCGACCTGCACCCCGCCGTCGTCGGCATCCATTTCGTCTCCTCCATGGCGCTCCTGGTGCTGACGTACACCTTCTGGCGCCGCGCCCGCGAGCTCGACCACCCGGCGCCGGCCCACCCCGCCACGCCCGGGCCGCTGCGCACACTGGCCTGGCTCACGGGCGCCGTCAGCGCGGCCGTCATCGTGGTCGGCACGCTGGTCACCGGCGCCGGCCCGCACGCCGGCGACGCGGACGCGCAGCGAAACGGGCTGGACCTCGAGTCGATCTCGCAGGTGCACGCCGACCTGGTGTTCCTGCTGCTGGGCCTCAGCGTGGCGCTCTGGCTGGCGCTGCGGGCCGTCGCGGCGCCGCGGGCGGCCGTGCGGGCGGCCGGCGTGCTGGTCGCCGTGGAGCTGGCACAGGGCCTGATCGGCTTCGCGCAGTACCTCACCAACCTGCCCGCGCTGCTGGTCGGCCTGCACATGCTCGGCGCCTGCCTGATCTGGCTGGCCACGATCGCCACGGTCGCCGCCGTGCTGGCCCGCCCGGCGGCCCC
>DASQDS010000869.1:0-3312 GCA_035634075.1 Pilimelia sp.
CCATCCCGCCGAACCGGCTGGACACCCGGCTGGTGCCGCACGGCTACGACTCCGCCGTGGTCATCCGCTGGGGCGACGAGGTCGTGCCGGGCGCGCCGTCGTTCGACCCGCGTCGGCAGACCGGCTCGCGGCAGTCGATGCAGTTCGGCTACAACAACGACTTCGTCGCGGTGCTGCCGCTGGACAAGCAGTTCCGGCGGGCCCTGCTGGTGGTCAACCACGAGTACACCAACGAGAACCTGATGTTCCCCGGCTTCACCAGCCAGGACGCGCTGACGCCGGACCAGGTGCGGGCCGCGATGGCCGCCCACGGCATGTCCGTGGTGGAGCTGGAGCGGGTGGAGCGGACCGGCGAGTGGGCGGTCGTCGACGCCGGCCGGCGGCCGTACAACCGGCGGATCACCGCCCTGGCCACCCGGTTCACGTTCACCGGCGCGGCCGCCGGTTCGACCTGGTTGCGGACCGCCGCCGACCCGGCCGGGCGGACCGTGATCGGCACGCTCAACAACTGCGCCGGCGGCGTGACGCCGTGGGGCACGGTGCTCTCCGGCGAGGAGAACTTCAACCAGTACTTCGTCGGCGGCGACGGCGCCCCGGCGGAGGCCAAGCCGAGGCTCGCCCGCTACGGGATCGACGTGGTGAACCGCTACCCCGCCGACAGCCGCAAGTGGGACCGGGTACAGGAGCGGTTCGACCTGACCCGGCACGCGAACGAGGCCAACCGGTTCGGCTGGGTCGTCGAGGTGGACCCGTACGACCCGCACTCCACACCCCGCAAGCACACCGCGCTGGGCCGGATGAAGCACGAGGGTGCCAACGTCATCATCTCCCGGGGCAAGCGGGCCGTGGCGTACATGGGCGACGACGAGCGGTTCGACTACCTCTACAAGTTCGTCTCCGACCGGACGTACGTGGCGGGCGCCCGCCGGCACAACCTCGGGCTGCTGGAGTCGGGCACCCTGTACGTGGCCAAGCTGACCGGCACCAGCCCGGACCTCGACGGGACGGGGGCGCTGCCCGCGGACGGGGCGTTCAACGGCACCGGCCGATGGATCAGGCTGGTGCGGGGCACCACCTCGTACGTCCCGGGCATGACGGCGGCGGAGGTGCTGACGTTCACCCGGCTGGCCGGTGACGCCGTGGGCGCCACCAAGATGGACCGGCCGGAGGACGTGGAGCCGAACCCGCGCACCGGGAAGGTCTACGTCGCGCTCACCAACAACAGCCGGCGGGGCGTCGGCACCAACCCCGGCGTCGACGAGGCCAACCCGCGGGTCGACAACCGGCACGGCCACATCCTGGAGCTGGTGGAGGACGGCGGCGACCACGCGGCCGAGGCCTTCACCTGGTCGCTGCCGATCGTCTGCGGCGACCCGGCGCAGCCCGGGACGTACTTCGCCGGGTACGACAAGACGAAGGTCTCGCCGATCTCCTGCCCGGACAACGTGGCCTTCGACCGCGGCGGCAACCTGTGGATCGCCACCGACGGCAACGCGTTGGGCAGCAACGACGGCCTGTTCGCGACGCCGATCGAGGGCCCCGAGCGGGGCCACCTGAAGCAGTTCCTGACGGTGCCGATCGGCGCCGAGACGTGTGGTCCGTTCATCACCGCGGACGACCGCTCTGTCTTCGTCGCCGTGCAGCACCCGGGCGAGGTGGACGGGGCGTCCATCGACGACCCGGCCTCGACCTGGCCGGACGGGGACTACGCCAAGCCGGGGGTGGCCGTCAGCTGGCGCCTGGACGGCGGCCGCGTGGGTAGCTGACCGCTCCCGCGACCGCCGGTCGGGGCGCCCCGCACGCCATGCGGGGCGCCCCGCACCCGTTCCGTGCCGCCCACGGCCGCCGCCCGCTCTCGCGCGCCGGCGCGCCCTCAGCCGGCGGTGTCCGCCGCGTAGACCTCCGCCAGGCCGCGTGCCGTGCCCAGCAGGCGGGTCCGGACCACCCGGGCCGAGGTCATCATCTCGGCGGCCGGCAGCACGCAGCTGACGACCACGCGGCGTTCCATGTCCCGGTCCGGCGTCACGAGCACGGCGGCACACGCCACACCGGTGCGGAACTGGCCCACCTCGATCTGCATGCCGCGCCGCTCCCCGGCGCTGAGGTCCGCCTCGAACGCGTCGGGCGCGGTGAGCGTCGCCGGTGTGAACGCCCGCATCCCCCACTCCTTGAGATACCGGAACCGTTGATCCGGCGTCAGCGTGGCCAGCAGGGCCTTCCCCAGGGCGGTGGCGTGGGCGCCCTCGTCGAAGCCCGGCACAAGGTCTTCGATGTACGGCGAGCGGACGCCCTCGGCGACAGCGGTGATCGCCACCCGACCGGACACGAACCGGCCCAGGCAGTGGCTGTAGCCGCTGTCGGCGGCGGCCCGCCGCAGGGCGTCGGCCACCCCCGCCGGCCCCCGGAACGCCACCACCAACTCGCGGAACCGATCCGAGATCTCCAGCCCGACGACGTACGTCCCGTCCTCCCGGCGGATCACGTAGCCCTCGTACGCCAGCGTACGGACGAGGTGGTACGTGGTGGCGACGGTCAGCTCGCACCGGCGGGCGATCTGCTTGACCGTCAGCCCTCTCGGCGCGCGGCCGACGGCCTCCAAGACCCGCAGCGCGCGAGAGACGCTGCGGATGAGATCCGAGGGTTCCGCCAAGGGGTCGCGCACAACCACCTCCGCCGCCGTGGGGTTACACCATATGAAATCGACGCGACGCGCGAAATGCCTGATCGGATCGAGCACCTCGCATGTCCGTTCAACGGTCAGTGTGGTCAGCAACACGGTGGGTGTCCAGCCGAACGTGCCGTACGGTCGTCCGGATGACAGAGATCGCCACCGGTACGCGGCGCGCCGTGCTGGGCGCGGTGACGACCACCGTCGCGTCCGTCCTGCCCGTGTTCCTGGTCGCCGGGCTGGCCGTACAGATCCGCGCTGAGCTGGGCTTTTCCCCCGCCGGCCTGGGCCTTGCGGTGGCCGTCTACTTCGGCGTGAGCGCGCTGGCCTCCGTGCCGGCCGGCGGGCTGGTGGAGCGGTACGGCGCCGCCGTGATCGCCCGCGCCGCGATCTGCCTGTCCGCCGCCTGCCTGCTCGCCATCGCGGCGCTGGCGCGCTCGTACCCCGTCCTCGTGCTGGCGTTGGCCGCGGGGGCCGCGGCGAACGCGCTGGGCCAACTCGCCAGCAACGCCGCCCTGGCGCACCGGGTCCGCCCCGAGAGGCAGGGCGTCTCGTTCGGGATCAAACAGTCCGCGGTGCCCATGTCCACGCTGCTGGCCGGCGCCGCGGTGCCGGCGGTCGCGCTCACGCTCGGCTGGCGGTGG
>DASQDS010000870.1:0-3119 GCA_035634075.1 Pilimelia sp.
GAGCAGGGCCTCGGCGCGCGGGGACGGCGCCTGGCCGCCGGCGCCGGCGCCGTCGAGGACCAGGCTGCGGATCCGGGCGCCGACGTCGGTGGCGCCCGGTTCCCGGGTGACCACCACGTCGCTGCCGCGCTCGCGCAACCGGTCGGCGAGCCGGCTGACCTGCGTCGACTTGCCGGCGCCCTCGCCGCCCTCGAACACCACGAAGTCGCCGTGCGCGACGTACGGCTCGGCAGCCGACAGCGGTCGTCCGCGCAGCGACCCCCACAGGTCCGCCAGGACCGGCACCCCGGGCTTGTCGTCCATCTGCCGGAAGGAGCTGATCGCGGCGAGCACGCCGAGCACCCCGGCGGCGAACAGCAGCACCCGGGTGGTGGAGACCGGCACCGCGAAGGCGCCCAGGCCGAGTTCCCAGGAGCCGCCCAGGCCGGCCAGGGCGCTGGACAGCGCGATGGCCAGCATGAGCACCACCCGGGTGCCGGTCTGGACCACCGCGAACACCCGGCCGCGGACGTCGTCGCCGACCTCACCGCCGAGCAGGGTGGTGCCGGCCAGGAAGGCCATCCCGGCGCCGGCCCCGACCAGCACCGCGCCGACGATCGCCATCACCGAGTTCCAGGCCACCGACAGGAAGATCACCGAGCCGCTGGCGAGCATGATGCTCATCCCGAACCAGCGCCGCCGGGACAACTGCTTGACGATCATCGGGCCGAGGCCGATGCCCAGCCCGAGCCCGACGAAGATGCTGCCGAACAGCAGGTAGAACGCGGCGTCTCCGGCCCCGACCGACTGGGTGAAGAACTTCGCCGTACCGATGACGATGCCGCCGCCGGCGAACGCGCCGAGGATGCCCAGCACCAGCCCGCGGACCAGCGGCGTCTGGCCGACGTACTTCCAGCCGTCGATGAACTGGCGCAGCATCCCCTGGTCGGCCTCACCGTCACGGCCGTGCCGCCGGCCGCCGATCTCCCTGATCCCGAAGAACACCACCAAGGCGATGGCCAGCCGGGACAGCGCGTTGAAGTAGAGCGCCAGCTGGGCCGGCTGGGCCCACCCGGGCGGGTTCGGCACCGCGCCGGAGCCGACGAAGGCCTCAAGCAGCGTCAGGCTCAGCGCCGCCACCACCGGCGTGATGCCATACGTCGTGATCAGCGTGAGCTGGTTGGAGACCTCCAGCCGGGCGCGGGGAATCAGGTTCGGGACGGCGGCTTCCTTCGCCGGGATCCAGATCAGCGTGACCGTCTCGATGAGGAAGGTGGCGATGGTCGCCCAACCCACGGTCACCGCCGGGCTGGCTCCGAACAGCGCCACCAGCGGGATGGAGGCGAACAGCACGAAGCGGATCAGGTCGCAGATCACCATCGTGTAGCGGCGGTCGAACCGGTCAGCCAGCACGCCGGCGATCGGACCGAGGATCAGCGCCGGCAACAACCGGACCGCGATCACCGAACCGAACACCAGCCCCTTGGCGACGCTGCCCTCCACCCGGGAGGCGGCAAAGATGGAGGTGGCGAGCAGGCCGAGCCAGTCGCCCAGCGCCGCGACGCCGAGCACGATCCACAGGCGGCGGAACGGGCGGATGCGCATGACGGAGCGCAGCGCCTTGAACCCGGACAGGTCAACCTGACCGGGGGGTGGCGGCGTCTCGCCGGTCGGCGGCTGACCGCCGGTCCGCTCGCCTGTGGCGTTGGTGTCGATGGCCGTACCTCCGCGCGTGCCGGCCCATCGCTGGGCGTCCCCGTTCGCACACTCTAACCGCGCAGCCCAACCGCGCTGCCCCTGGCTTTCCCCTGACCTGGCCCTGAGGAAGGGCGGGGCATACATGAGCCTGTTTCGCATTGACGGTCATGCCGCTAGCGTGCAGAGGTGCTCACCCACCGCGAAGCCCCCGCCGGCGATCTCCGCGCGCGCCTGAACCAGGCCACCGCCGACCTCGACCCCCCGTTCGCCGTCGTCGACCTCGCCGCGTTCGACGCCAACGCTGCCGCGCTCACCGGGCGCGCCGCCGGCAAACCCATCCGGGTCGCCGCCAAGTCCGTCCGGTGCCGTGAGCTGCTGCTGCGGGTGCTGAGTCGGCCCGGCTGGCACGGCGTCATGGCGTACACCCTGCCGGAGGCCATCTGGCTGGTGCGCTCCGGCGTCAGCGCCGACGTGCTGGTGGCCTACCCGAGCGTCGACCGGCAGGCGCTCGGCGAACTGGCCGCCGACCCGGGCCTGGCCGACGCGATCACCCTGGTGGTGGACAGCACCGCCCACCTCGATGTCATCGACGCGGCCACCCCGGCGACCCGACGACCCGTTCGGGTGTGTCTGGAACTTGACGCCTCCTGGCGGCCACTGCGCGGGCGGCTGCACCTCGGCGTGCGCCGGTCGCCGGTGCACACCGCCCGCGACGCCGGGGCGCTCGCCGGGGCCGTCACCGCCCGCCGCGGGTTCCGGCTCGTCGGCCTGATGGCGTACGAGGCACAGATCGCCGGGCTCGGCGACGCCCCGCCCGGCCAGCCGGTACGGGCCGTCGCCATCCGGGCCATCCAGCGCCGCTCGGCCGCCGAACTGCTGCACCGGCGCGGTGCCGCCGTGGCCGCGGTCCGGCAACACGCGGACCTGGAATTCGTCAACGGCGGCGGCACCGGAAGCCTGGCGGCCACCAGTGCCGACCCCGCCGTCACCGAGGTCACCGCCGGCTCCGGCCTGTACGGACCTGGCCTGTTCGACTCCTACCGGGCGTGGCGACCGGCACCGGCGGCGCTGTTCGCGCTGTCGGTGGTCCGCCGGCCGGCGCCGCGCATCGCCACCGTGCTGGGCGGTGGCTGGGTCGCCTCCGGCACCGCGCCGAACCGTTTCCCCGTTCCGTGGCTGCCCAGCGGGCTGCGGCTGATCGGCGGCGAAGGCGCCGGCGAGGTGCAGACCCCGTTGACCGGCGCGGTCGCCGACACACTGCGTCCGGGCGACCGGGTCTGGTTCCGGCACGCCAAGGCCGGCGAACTCTGCGAACACGTCAATGCCCTGCACCTGGTCGACGGCGCCGAGATCGCCGCGACGGTGCCCACCTACCGCGGCGAGGGCCACGCCTTCCTGGGCTGAGCCTTCCTCGGCTGAGGCTTCCTCGGCTGAGGCTTCCT
>DASQDS010000871.1:0-6587 GCA_035634075.1 Pilimelia sp.
CGCTGCCGGCCGGGTTCACCGAGCCGCCGTCGCAGCCCCAGCGGGCGGCGCCGGACGACGCGATGCTCACCCGGATCCGGTCGGCTCTGCGCGGTCTGCCCTGAGCGCGGGCCCGCTGCCGAGGGGCAACGTGAGGACCATCCGGGCGCCCGGCTCCGCCGGCTCGTAGGACACCGCGCCGCCGTGCGCGTGGGCGAGGCTGGCGACGATCCACAGGCCGAGGCCGACGGAGCCGGAATCCCGGTTCGTCGGGCCGAACCGGGTGAAGAGCTGGCCGCGGTCGGCCGAAGGCACGCCCGGCCCGTGGTCGCGCACCTCGACGCGGGCGTGGCCGTCGACCGCCCGGCCCTGGACTGTCACCGGCGGGCGCCCGTGCCGGAGGGCGTTGCTGGTGAGGTTGACCAGCATCTGTTCCAGCCGGCGGGGATCCGCCCGGACGACGAGGCCGGGGTCGACCGTGACGGCGATGTCGCCCGCCGACAGGTAACGCAACGCTTCGCGGACCGCGTCGGCCAGGGGCACGTCCTCGAGGTCCAGCCGCAGGCCGCCCCCCGCGTCGACCCGCTCGGCGTCGAGCAACTCGCCGGTCAGCGCGGTCATCCGGTCCACCTGCCGCACGGCGTTGTCCAGCAGCCGGTCCCGCTGGTCGGTCGGCAGGTCGTCGTCAATCCGCACCGACTCCAGGACCAGCCGGACCGCCGTCAGCGGCGACCGCAGGTCGTGGGCCAGCGTGGCGGCGAGGGCGGCCCGCCACCGTTCCGCCCGGGCGATCCGGTCGCGGTCCCGGCGCTGGTGCGCCACCTGCGTGACGAGGAGCAGCGCGATGCCCACGGCGATCGGCAGCAGGACCACCGCGCTGGTCACGACCGGTGCCGGTTGCCCGGTGGCGACCAACGGGGCCACGTACGCCACCGCGGCGGGCGGCACCAGGGCGAGGATCGCCCAGCGGGGGAAGTTCAGGCCGGCCCACGCGAAGATCAGGACGAAGAACGGGCCGGTGCCGGCCGCCATCCCGCCGAACGCCCAGGTGGAAAAGCCCAGCACCACGAACGACGGCACGGCGAGCGCGAGCGGGCTCAGCGGCCCCCAACGCCGCCACGGCAGCCACCAGCCGGCGGCCGCCGCCAGCGCGTCCCCGGCGGCCACGGCCAGCAGGTAGCCGGCGCGGTCGGGCGTCGTCGCGGCGCCGACGACGGCGAGCACGGCGGCGAGCGCGAGGAGGGCCGCGGCCTGCCGGGCCGCGGTGCCTGGTCCCACGCCGGCCAGGCGCGGCTCGCGTGCAGTCATTTGTGCGGATTGTACGCGGGTAAATGGGTCTTATCGGGCCGGCGGAAGCCACCGTGCTCGCATCGGCCGGGCCGGGCCGAAAAAGTTCGTGGACACAATTCCGGGTCCCGGCCCGGAAAACTGTCCACGATCATTGCCCGCCTTGGCGGCTACCAGTCGGCGGCCAGCAGCGTGCCCGCGTCGTCCTGGACGAGACGGCCCGGCGGCGGCCCGAGCACGGCCAGGCACGCGCGGTAGCCGGCCGGGGCGGCCAGGTCCCGCAGCGACATTTCCTCGGGCGCCCCCGCCCGGCCCGACCAGGAGAGCAGCCGCGCCGGTTCGCCGGGCGGGCTGACCTGGACGTCGGGCAGCGCGGCGCGCAGCCCGTCCCCGGTCGCCTTGACCACCGATTCCTTCCGGCACCAGTACGTGACGAACCCGGCCGCGCGGTCGGCCGGTGCCAGCGCATCCAGCGCCGCCCGCTCCCTGGCGGCCAGCACGTGCGCCGCCAGTTCGTCCGGCTTCCGCGCCGCCGCCACCTCCTCGACGTCGATGCCCAGCGGGGTGTGCCGGGCCGCCGCGAGGACGACCACGTCCCCGGAGTGGGAGAGGGAGAGCTCCAGGTCGCTGCCGGGCACGGCCGGCTTGCCGTGCGGCTCGCCGCAGCCGGCGCACCGCCGGTCCACCTGGACCATGGCCGGGTGAACCCCGAGGTACGCCCCGGCGACGCGCCGGAGGAGGCTGGCGCCGAGCAGGAACCGCTGCTGGTCCTCGGAACGGCGCAGGCGGGCCTTCCGCGACCGCTCCACGGGGTCGAGCAGGTCAGCCAGGTCAGCCCGGGCGGCACACCGGCGCGCCCACCACACCCGCACCTCCCCCGCGGACAGCGCCAAGGCCGTCACGACTGCCCCATGCGGACGACCGGGCGCGCGGGCTGGCCTGGCTGCAGGACAACGCTGAACACATCCTGGACTTCGATGTCCTCGAAGGGAACGGGCGCGCGGGCCGATGACCTGTCTCGCCGACGCCTCGGCCGCGTGGCGGCTGCTCCGCAGGCGGATCGGCGACCCATGGCCGCAGTACGTCGCCCAGGGTCTGGTGGCACTGTGCCCTCCCGTCGAGGCGGAACTCATGGTGTCCGTACGGACAGACCGCGACTACGAACCGCTCCTCGCCGTGCTGCGCCGAACCTTCGGTTAGCCGGGTAGCCACGGTCAGCCGCCGGAGTCTTCCAGCTCGGCGCCGGCCGGGACGCCGTCCGCGTCGCGGTCCGCCAGCCAGCCGTCCGGGAGCACTACGCGCCCCGGTGAGTTCGTCCGGCCGCGCGGCTGGCCCAGCGTGTGCACCGGGAAGGGCTCGTCGGCGTCCAGCTTCCCCAGCAGGTCGTCCAACTCCGCCAGGCTGGCCGTCATCGCCAGCGCCCGGCGCAGCTCCGGGCCCACCGGGAAGCCCTTCAGGTACCACGCCACGTGCTTGCGGAAGTCGACCACGCCGTCGCGCTCCGCGCCGAAGGTGGTGGCGAGCAGGCCGGCGTGCCGGCGCATCACGGCGGCCACGGCGCCGAGGGTGGGCAGGACGCGCTCCGGCCGGCCGGCCAGCGCGGCGCTCAGGTCGGCGAACAGCCACGGCCGGCCCAGGCAGCCGCGCCCCACCACCACACCGTCCGCGCCCGTCTCCGCCATCATCCGCACGGCGTCGTCGGCCTCCCAGATGTCCCCGTTGCCGAGCACCGGCACGTCCAGTGCCTGCTTGAGCGTCGCAATCGCCGCCCAGTCCGCCGTGCCGGAGTACCGCTGCGCCGCCGTCCGCGCGTGCAGTGCCACCCACGCGGCGCCGGCCTCCTGCGCGATCAGCCCCGCCTCGACGTACGTCAAATGCTCGTCGTCGATGCCCTTGCGCATCTTCACCGTGACCGGCACGCCCGCCGGCGCCGCCGCGGCGACCGCGCCGCGCACGATGCGGGCGAACAGCCGGCGGCGCCAGGGCAGCGCCGCACCGCCCCCCTTGCGGGTGACCTTCGGGACGGGGCAGCCGAAGTTCAGGTCGATGTGGTCCGCGAGCCCTTCGTCGACGACCATCCGCACCGCCGCCGCCGTGACATCCGGGTCGACCCCGTAGAGCTGGAGGCTGCGCGGCCGCTCGGCGGCCTCGAAGGCCACCATCCGCAGCGTCTTCGGGCTGCGCTGGACCAGCGCGCGGGTGGTGACCATCTCGCACACGTAGAGGCCGCCCCCCTGCTCCCGGCAGAGCCGGCGGAAGGCCAGGTTGGTGATGCCCGCCATGGGGGCGAGCACCACGGGCGGATCCACGGCGTACGGGCCGAGGTGGAGTGCGGCGGTCACCCTTCGAGCATGGCATGGGGGTGATGCGGCGACCGCCGGGGTCACGCTAGCCTCAGCGGTAACAGCACAGCGCAGCCACACCATGACTATCAGCAAGGGGCACGCCCATGGTCCGGCGCTGGCACGCCGCCGTCCTCGCCGTCCTCGCCGCCTTCGCCCTCGCCTGCGAGGGCACCGGCCAGGCCGGCGGCTCCGACCCGGACCCCGACCGCCCGCCGCAGACCGGCCTGCCGTCGTCGATGGCGGCGCTCGGCGACTCCATCACCGCCGGCTACGGCAGCTGCATCGCGCTGGTGGTCTGCGGCCGCAACTCCTGGGCCACCGGCCTCAACCCGGACGTGCGCAGCCACTACCTGCGAATCCTCCGCGACAACTCCGCGATCCGCGGCCGCCGGCACAACCTGGCCACGCCGGGCGCCCGGGCCGCCGGCCTGCGGGCCCAGGCGGACGCGGCGGTACGCGCGAGGGTGGCGTACGTGACGGTGCTGATCGGCGCCAACGACGTCTGCCGGGCCGGCAGCGTGGCCGGGATGACCGACCCGGCCGACTTCCGCGCCCAGCTCGACGCCGCCCTGGACCGGCTGGCCAGCGGCCTGCCCCGAGCGCGGATCGTCGTGGTGAGCATCCCCGACCTGTACCGGCTCTGGGAGGTCGGGCACACCGACGACGGGGCGGTCCGGGCGTGGGGCCGCGGCATCTGCCCGGTGCTGCTGGCCCGGCCCCGGTCCACAGCGGCCGCGGACGAACGCCGCCGGCGGGACGTGGACCGGCGGGTCACCGCCTACAACCGCGCCCTCGCCGGCGCCTGCCGCGCACACCGCGACCAGTGCCGGTACGACGAGGGCGCCGCGCACCGCGTCAGGTTCACCCTGGCCATGGTCAACCGGCTGGACTACTTCCACCCCAACGCGGCCGGCCAGGCGAGGCTGGCCGAGGAGACGTTCCCCCGGCGCTTCGCGCGGTGAGGCTCAGCAGCCGGGCAGCCGCTCGAGCAGGTAGCGCTCGACCTGGTCGAGCGAGACCCGCTCCTGGGCCATCGTGTCCCGGCTGCGGACCGTCACGGCGTCGTCCTGCAGGGTGTCGAAGTCGACGGTGACGCAGAACGGCGTGCCGATCTCGTCCTGGCGGCGGTACCGGCGACCGATGGCCTGCGAGTCGTCGAACTCCACGACCCACCGCTTGCGCAGCAGCGCCGCGAGGTCGCGGGCCTTCGGGGAGAGGTCGGGGTTGCGGGACAGCGGCAGGACCGCCGCCTTGACCGGGGCCAGCCGGGGGTCGAAGCGCAGCACCGTGCGCTTGTCCACGCCGCCCTTGGTGTTCGGCGCCTCGTCCGAGTCGTACGCCTCGAGCAGGAAGGCCAGGACCGCCCGGGTCAGGCCGGCGGCGGGCTCGATCACATACGGCACCCAGCGCTCGCCCTTCTCCTGGTCGAAGTAGGACAGGTCCACACCGGAGTGCTTGGCGTGCGTGGTGAGGTCGAAGTCGGTCCGGTTCGCGATGCCCTCCAGCTCCGCGAACTCGCTGCCGCCGAAGCAGAACCGGTACTCGATGTCCACGGTCCGCTTCGAGTAGTGCGACAGCTTCTCCTTGGGGTGCTCGAAGAAGCGCAGGTTCGCCTCCGACAGGCCCAGGTCGACGTACCAGTTCCAGCGCTCGGTCAGCCAGTAGTCGTGCCAGCCCTCGTCCGAGCCGGGCTCGACGAAGAACTCCATCTCCATCTGCTCGAACTCGCGCGTACGGAAGATGAAGTTGCCCGGCGTGATCTCGTTGCGGAACGACTTGCCCACCTGGGCGATGCCGAACGGCGGCTTCTTGCGGGCGGCGGTCATCACGTTGGCGAAGTTGACGAAGATGCCCTGGGCGGTCTCGGGGCGCAGGTAGTGCAGGCCCTCGTCGCTCTCGACCGCGCCCAGGTACGTCTTCATCAGCCCGTTGAACATCCGCGGCTCGGTGAACGTGCCCTTGTTGCCGCAGTTCGGGCAGTTGATCTCCGCGAGCCCGGCCGGCGCCCGGCCGTGCTTGGCCTCGAACGCCTCCTCCAGGTGGTCGGCGCGGAACCGCCGGTGGCAGGACTGGCACTCGGTCAGCGGGTCGACGAAGGCGTCGAGGTGGCCGGAGGCGGCCCACACGTCCCGGGCGAGGATGACGGCGGAGTCGAGGCCGACGATGTCGTCCCGCTGCTGCACCATCGTGCGCCACCACTGGCGGCGGACGTTCTCCTTCAACTCCACGCCCAGTGGGCCGTAGTCCCACGCCGACCGCGACCCACCGTAGATCTCGCTGGAGGGGAAGACGAAGCCGCGGCGCTTCGCGAGGCTGACGACGGAATCGACCTGGTCGGCTGGCATGGTTCCTCCTACGCCGGCTGGCGGCCGGCGGGGACGTCGGCGTGGTTGGTGGGCGCACGGGATCAACGCGCGCGGCGGCGGCGCGGTTACCGGTCCGCCGGCACGGCGGTCGCCGCGCCCTGAAGGCTACCCGTCGATCCGGCACACCTCTAAGGCGCCTTCGGAATCCGGCTCCAGGACGAAGCGCAGCGTGTCGGAGCTGCCGTCGTCGTACGTGACGGTGGCCGGCATGACGATCTCGGAGACCAGCTCGATGTCGGCGAGCTCGTAGTCGCTGATCTGGGGCTCGGCCGCCAGCCGCCGCGCGAACGCCCGCGCCGACTCGTCCCGCCGCAGGTCCTGGCACAGCGCGCCGTACGCCTCGCCGTACCGGCGTTCCCGCACGTCGTCCAGGTACTCCGAGACGACGGCCTCGGCGCGTTCGGTGTAGGCCCGGGCGGTCGTGGCCAGCAGGGCGACGAACGCCGCGGCGCCGCCGCCGCAGCACACCACGAACGCCAGGCCGGCGACCCCGAGCCCGAGCCACAGGCGCTTGGCACCGCCCTCCGTCGGCGGCGCGGGGAACGGGGGCGTGACGCCGGGCCCGGCGGGTGGCTCCGGTGCCACCGCCGGTCCGGCGGGCGACAGCGGC
>DASQDS010000872.1:0-2261 GCA_035634075.1 Pilimelia sp.
CGTGCCGCCGCTGGCGCACGCGGTCTGAGGCCGGCGATGGCACTCCGGCACGCGGCGGAGGGACGGCTGGGCGCCCGGCCGGCCGGCCCGCCGGCCGCGGCCCCGTACCCACCGGGGACCCGCACGCTGGAGCTGGGGCCGCACGCGCAGGCGCAGCTCGTCGTCCCCGACGGGCCGCCCCGGCCGCGGCCGCTGCTGGTGTTCTTCCACGGTGCGGGCGGTGCCGCGGCGCAGAGCGTGGCCCTGGTCGGCGACCAGGCGACCGCCCGCGACGCACTGGTGCTCGCCCCGTCGTCGGTGGCCCCCACCTGGGACCTGGTCGCCGGCGGCCTCGGCCGGGACGTCGCGGTGCTCGACGCCGCTCTCGAGCAGGTCTTCGCCCGCCAGCCGGTCACCCGGGTGGCGCTCGGCGGGTTCTCCGACGGCGCCTCGTACGCGCTCAGCCTCGGGCTGGCCAACGGCGACCTCGCCGAGGCGGTCCTGGCCTTCTCCCCGGGGTTCGCCGTCCCGCCGCGGCTGGCGGGCCGGCCGCGGATCTGGATCTCCCACGGCACCGACGACCGCGTGCTGCCGGTCGCCCGGTGCGGACGGCGGCTGGCCCGCGAGCTGGGCGCCAGCGGGTACGAGGTCACCTACGAGGAGTTTGGCGGCGGCCACGTCGTCCCGCCGGACCTGGTGGCCGCCGCCCTCACCACCTGGCTGGGCTGAAGCGGCCTCCGGCCTGGCCCCCTGCAGGGTCCCGCCGCGAGCGTGCGAGTGGCGGGGGGCAGGGGGTCCTCTTTCAGGCGGACTTGCGCTCGGTGATGTCCTCGGCCGGCGCCAGGTCGTCCTTGGGGCCGCCGGTCTTGGACACGACGAACGCCGAGCCGAGCTGCTCGAGGGCCAGCCGCCCGTAGACCTGCTGCTGGGTGGCCACCCGCTCGGCGCGGCCGCGGCCGAGGAAGCTCACCATCCAGTGCAGCACCGTGGTGACCCGGCTCTTGAAGCCGATGATGTACATCAGGTGGACGACCAGCCACAGCACCCAGGCGAAGAAGCCCTCGAACTTCGCGCCCTTGATGTCGGCCACCGCGGAGAACCGCGAGATGGTCGCCATGTTGCCCTTGTCGCGGTAGTGGAACGCCTTCGCCGGCTCGCGCCCCTCGGTCCGCCGGACGATGGCGTCGGCCGCGTAGCGCCCGCCCTGGATGGCCACCTGGGCCACGCCGGGCAGCTTGTCCACCGCCGCCATGTCGCCGACGACGTGCACCTCGGGGTGGCCGGGCAGGGTGAGGTCGGGCTGCACGGAGACCCGGCCGGCACGGTCGACCGCGGCGCCGGACTGCTCGCCCAGCAGCCGCCCCAGCGGGCTGGCCTGTACGCCGGCGGCCCACACCTTGGTGGCGGCGGAGATCCGGCGGACCTGGCCGTCGCCGTCCTTGACGTCGAGTCCGTCGGCGTCGACGTCGGTGACCATGGCGCCCAGCTGGACCTCGACGCCGATCTCGTTGAGGTGCCGGCGGGCGCGGTCGCCGAGCTTCTCCCCGAACGGCGGCAGGACCTGCGGAGCGGCGTCGAGCAGGATGATCCGCGCCTGGGTCGGGTCGACGTTGCGGAAGTCGCGGCGCAGGGTGCGGTGCGCCAGCTCGGCGATCTGGCCGGCCATCTCCACGCCGGTGGGCCCGGCGCCGACGACGACGAAGGTGAGCAGCCGGTCGCGCTCGGCCGGGTCGGTGGCCAGCTCGGCCAGCTCGAAGGCGCCGAAGATGCGCCCGCGCAGCTCGAGGGCGTCGTCGATGCTCTTCATCCCGGGGGCGAACTCGGCGAACCGGTCGTTACCGAAGTAGGACTGCCCGGCGCCGGCGGCGACGATCAGCTCGTCGTACGGGTGCACGGTGGTGCGGCCGAGCACCGTCGACGTGACGGTGCGGGCCGCCAGGTCGATGTCCGTGACCTCACCGAGCACCACGCGGGCGTTCTCCTGGCGCCGCAGCACCTCACGCGTGGCCGGCGCGATCTCGCCCTCGGACAGGATGCCGGTGGCCACCTGGTACAGCAGCGGCTGGAACAGGTGGTGGGTGGTGCGGGCGATCAGCTTGATGTCGACATCGGCGCGCTTGAGGGTCTTGACGGCGCTCAAACCGCCGAACCCCGACCCGATGATGACGACTCTGTGCCGCTCCGTTTCAGTGGCTCCGGGATGGCTCATCAGGTCTCCTCGACGGGCGTGACATGCATGTTCTCGCCCTCTACGGTAGTCGTCGGCGCCCGTCGTTGGACAC
>DASQDS010000873.1:0-4173 GCA_035634075.1 Pilimelia sp.
GTCGTACGCCTCCGCCGTGACGGCGAGCTCGCCGGCCGGCACGTCCCCGGCGACGCTCACCTCGTACCGCGCGGTGACCGTCTGGTCGTCGCACAGGGTGCCCGGGTCGAACTCGATGTCGGTGAGCCGCGCCGTGTCGCCGTCCGCGACGAGATCCACGGCGAACGCCCCGTCCTCCTCCACCCGGACCACCTGGACCTGGTCGAGGGTGATGCCGGAGAGCCGGAGCACCAGGGACCACCGCACCTTCAGACACTCGCTGCGGCCGGGGCGGGTCGCCTCGACGACCAGCGGCCGCGGCGAGTCGCCGGCCGCCAGCTCCGCCGGCGCGTCGACGATCCGGACCTCGACGCCGCGCGCCGCGCTCGCCGGCGCCGGCGCGACCAGGCACAGGCCGACCAGGACCGCGCCGGCCAGCACAGCGCCGCGTCGGGCCGTCGCCCACCGCATCCTCATCACCCACCCGTTGAGTCCGGTCGTACCGAGTGCTCTCCCGCCACGCTAGGCCGGGGAATGAGGGCCGGACACCCGTCGAGTTATCGCCTTCCGCAGATCAAGACCCCCGTTTTGACCGTCCGTAGTGAACCGTCGCCGCTTCGGTAGCCGCAGGGCCTCTGGGCATCACGCCGGCGGGGCCGAGCCCGGGGGCGCCGGCTGGCAGCGCGGGCACCAGTAGGTGATCCGTTCGCCCTGGTCCGCCTTGCGCACGGCCGTGCCGCAGCGCCGGCAGGGCTGGGCCCGCCGGCCGTACACGTAGCTGGTTTCGCCGCGGCGCAGCGACCCGGTGCTGCTCTGCGTCCACCGGCCCCGGTTCGCGGTCAGCAGGCGGTGGGCGAGGTCGACCATCCCGGCGAGGTCGGGCACGTCGGCGACCGGCGTCCACGGCGAGACCCCGCGCAGGAACAGCACCTCGCACTTGTAGAGGTTGCCGATGCCGGCCAGGTTGCGCTGGTCCAGGAGGGCGTCGGCGATCGCGCGCGCGGGGTCCGCGCCGATCCGCCGGACCGCCTCCGCGGCGTCCCAGTCCGCGCCGAGCAGGTCGGGGCCGAGGTGGCCGACCAGGGTGTGCTCCTCCTCCGTGGGGACGAGGGCCAGCTCGTGCAGGTGGTAGCCCACGGCGACCGCCCCGGCGCTGCGCAGCACGACGCGGATCAGGTGCGCCGGCCGGCCGGCCCACCGCTCGCCCGGGGCGTACGCGCGCCAGGCGCCGTCCATCCGCAGGTGCGAGTGCAGGGTCCGGCGCGCGCCGTCCGGGGCCGCGAGGCGCAGCAGCAGGTGCTTGCCGCGGCAGGCGGACTCGACGACGTGCCAGCCGGCCAGGTCCGCGGTGGCCAGCCGGGGAACCCGGAAGTCGGAGCCGGTCAGCAGCGCGCCGCCCAGCCCGCGTTCCAGCACGCGGGCGGTGTTCCACACGGTATCGCCCTCGGGCACCGCCCCATCGTGCCGCAGCGCCGGCGCCGCGTCGCCCCCGGGTGCCGGCGCGCGGGGCGATGTGCGGGGCGGCCGTGCGCGCCGCCCGCGCGTACGGGAGAATTCCGCCGTGGCTGACCCCGTCCCGTCCTCCCTGACCCTGCGCGGGCTGGCCGCCGCCGCCGGGGTGTGCGCCGCCTGGTACGCGATCCCGCTGCTCGGCTTTTTCGGGTACGCGGCCGTGCGGGGCGGCGACCTGCTGGCGCTGGGCCTGCTCGGGCTGCTGCCGGCCGCGTTCGTCGGGTTCCTGATCAGCCTGGTCGTGCTGGGCGGGGTGGTGAAGCAGGTGCGCTCCCGGGCGCTCGCCGGGACGATCTCCGCCTGGGTCGGCCTGCTGATCTCCCTGTTCTGGTTCACACTGGTCCTCACCACGCGCCCGTAGGCTCGTCAGGCCGCGGCGACCCGCAGCACGTCGCCCGGCGTGACGGCCAGCATGACGGCTGCCCGCCCGCCGTTCACGGCCACCGCCACCCGGTCCGCCGAGTCGGCGAAGACGACCAGCCCGCCCCGGGGCGCGTCGGCGAACGTGCTGCCGTGCACCGCCCGCACCCCGCCCACGGTGAGTGCCGGCCCGAGCGACACCAGCGCCGTGCCGCCCGCGGCCAGCTGCACGTTGCCGAAGCGGTCGATGGTGGTGACCTCGGCCTCCAGCCAGCCGTCGCCGACCGTCACCACCGGATCGGGCAGCCGCACCAGGTTGGCGAGGTCAAGCGGGCGGCCGGCGTCGGCGACGGGCGCCCCGGCGGCCAGCCGGGCGGCCACCGGGCTGAAGACGTCGCGGCCGTGGAACGTGCGCGACACGTCCGGGGCGAACCAGTCGGCGTTGGTGAGCTGCACCGCCTCCGTGGCGCCGCCCAGCGCGTCCGCCGCCCACGGCAGCAACCCGTTGTCGGGGCCGACCAGGACGCCGCCCGGCGCGCGGACCGCGATGCCGCGGCGGGCCGTGCCGACCCCCGGGTCGACCACCGCCACGTGGACGGCCGGCGGCAGGTGCGGGACGGTCTGCGCCAGGACGGCCGCGCCCCGCGCCACATCGCCGGGATTGACCTGGTGCGTGACGTCGATCACCCGCACCGTCGGGGCCAGCCGGGCGATGACGCCGTGGCACGATGCCGCGAAGCCGTCCGAAAGCCCGTAATCGGTCGTGAAGCTTATCCATCCGTAGCCGGCCATGGACACGACGTTAGCGGTCGGCCCGGGTGCCGGCACGCCGCCCGGGTGGCAGAGTTGCCGGATGCGCCTGTGCATCTTCACCGAGCCGCAGTTCGGGGCCACCTACGACGACCTGCTCCGCATCGCCCGGCACACCGAGGAGTGCGGCTTCGAGGGGTTCTTCCGCTCCGACCACTACCTGACCATGGGCGGCGACGGGCTGCCCGGCACCACGGACGCCTGGGTGACGCTGGCCGGCCTCGCCGTCCAGACGACCCGCATCCGGCTGGGGACGCTGGTCACCTCCGCCACGTTCCGGCTGCCCGGCCCGCTGGCGATCGCGGTGGCCCAGATCGACGCGATGAGCGGCGGGCGGATCGACTTCGGCCTCGGGACCGGCTGGTACGAGGCCGAGCACCAGGCGTACGGGATCCCGTTCCCGACGCTCGGCGAGCGGTTCGACCGCTTCACCGAGCAGCTGGAGGTGCTCACCGGCCTGTGGACCACCCCGGTCGGGCAGACGTTCACCTACCGGGGCGGCCGCTACGACGTCATTGACTCGCCGGGGCTGCCCAAGCCCGTCCAGTCCCCGCACCCGCCGATCATCATCGGGGGGAAGGGGCGGTCGCGGACCCCGGCGCTGGCCGCCCGCTTCGCCGACGAGTACAACCTGCCGATGGTGCCCCCGGCGGAGGCGGAACAGTTGTACGCCGCCGTCGCCCGCGCGTGCGCGGCGGAGGGGCGCGACGCCGGGCGGGCGCCCCTGGTGCTCTCCGTGGCGCTCACCACGGTGTGCGGCAGGGACGAGGCGGAGGTCCGCCGCCGCGCCGCCGCGGCGGGCGTGGACGAGGCCGAGCTGCGTGCCGGCGGCGGGGTGGCCGGCACGCCCGGCGAGGTGGTCGAGCAGATCCGGGCGTACGCCGACCTGGGCGTCTCGCGCGTCTACCTGCAGGTGCTGGACCTGGCCGACCTCGACCACCTGGACCTGATCGCCGCCGAGGTCGCCCCCCACCTGCCCTGACGGCCGGCGGACCGGGCCAGCCGCGCCGGGTCAGCCGCGCAGGCGGACCGGGTCAGCCGCGCCGGGTCAGCCGCGCCGGGTCAGCCGCGCAGGCGCAGGCCGCGGGGGGTGGCCCGGAAACCCGCCGCCGTCAGCGCGTCGCGCAGCGGGGAGGCGTGCACCGGCTCGCCATCGGCCCGCTCCACCGAGATGGCACCGAGGGCGCCGGAATGCACGGCGTCGGCGAGGGCCTTGGCCGCCGCGGCCAGGGCCTCGCCGTCGGAGGTGAACGACAGCAGCGTGCGCCCGCCCCGCTCGACGTAGATCGCCAGCTCGCCGCCGACCGTCCCGACGAGCGCCCCCGCCTTGCGCCCGGGCCGGTGGCCACCGCCGCCGCCGGGCTCCGCCGACTCGACCACCGAGTCCGGCCACGGCAGCGCCGCACCGTACGGGTTCGCGGGGTCGGTCGCGGCGAGGACCAGCGCGCCCGGCGCCGCCCGGCCGCCCGGGCGCCGGTCCGTCGGGTCGGCGAGCGCCCGCAGCCGGTCCAC
>DASQDS010000874.1:0-6334 GCA_035634075.1 Pilimelia sp.
GGCGGCATGGTGACGAAGGTGGAGGCCGCCCGCATCGCCACCGGCGCCGGCATCCCGGTGGCGCTGACCGCCGCCCCGCTGGCCGCGGCGGTGCTGGCCGGCGAGCCGGTCGGCACCTACTTCCACCCGGTCCACCGGCCGCCGGCGGCCCGGCTGTTCGGGCTGGCCCACGCCCCCGCACCGCGGGGCCGGCTGCACCTGGACCCGGGAGCGGTGCGGGCGGTCGTGGACCGGCGCAAGTCGCTCCTGCCGGCCGGCATCACCGCCGTGGACGGCAGCTTCACCGCCGGCGACCCCGTGGACCTCGTGGACGCGGCGGGCTCGCCGGTCGCCCGGGGGCTGGTCAACTACGACGCGGTGGAGCTGCCCGGGCTGCTGGGCCGGTCCACGGGCGAACTTGCCGCGGCGCTCGGCCCGGCGTACGAACGAGAGGTCGTCCACCGCGACGACCTCGTCCTGCTGTGAGGAGTGCACCATGTCCACGACGTTGGAGCAGGCCGGCCGGGCCAAGGCGGCGGCCACCGCGCTGGCCACGCTGACGCGGGCCGCCAAGGACGCCGCGCTGCAGGCGATGGCCGACGCGCTGCTCGCCCGTACACCCGAAATCCTGGCCGCCAACGCCGCGGACGTCGAAGCCGGCCGCGGCGCCGGCCTGTCCGCGGCCCTGCTCGACCGGCTCTCGCTCAACGACGCCCGGGTGGCCGGCATGGCCGACGGGCTGCGGCAGATGGCCGCGCTGCCGGACCCGGTGGGCGAGGTGGTCCGCGGCTCGGTGCTGCCCAACGGGCTGGAGCTGCGGCAGGTCCGGGTGCCGTTCGGCGTGGTCGGCATCATCTACGAGGCCCGGCCGAACGTGACGGCGGACGCGGCCGGCATCTGCCTCAAGTCGGGCAACGCGGTCCTGCTCCGGGGCTCGTCGTCCGCGGCCCGGTCCAACGCGGCGATCGTGGCGGTGCTCCGCGACGCGGTGGCCTCGGCCGGCCTGCCGGCGGACGCCGTGCAGCTCCTGGACGCGACCACCCGGGACTCGGTCAAGGAGCTGATGCGCGCCCGCGGCCTGGTCGACGTGCTGATCCCCCGCGGCGGCGCCGCCCTGATCAAGTCGGTGGTCGAGGAGTCGACCGTGCCGGTCATCGAGACGGGCGTGGGCAACTGCCACGTGTACGTCGACGCGGCCGCCGACCTCGACATGGCCCTGAACATCGTGCTGAACGCCAAGACCCAGCGGCTGTCGGTGTGCAACGCCGCCGAGTCCCTGCTCGTGCACGCGGACGTGGCGGACGCCTTCCTGCCCCGGGTGCTCGCCGCCCTGGCCGACGCCGGCGTGACGGTGCACGGCGACGAGCGGGTCGCGGCGGCGTCGCCGGCCGTGGTGCCGGCCACGGCGGCGGACTGGGGCACGGAGTACCTGTCCGCCGACATCTCGGCCGCCGTCGTGGCGTCGCTGCCGGCCGCGGTGGAGCACATCCGGGAGCACGGCTCCGGCCACTCCGAGGCGATCGTCACCGGCTCCCAGGCGGCGGCCCGGGAGTTCGTCGCCCGGGTCGACGCGGCGGCAGTCCTGGTGAACGCGTCGACTCGGTTCACCGACGGTGGCGAGTTCGGTTTCGGCGCCGAGATCGGCATCTCGACGCAGAAGCTGCACGCGCGGGGGCCGATGGGCCTGCCGGAGCTGACGTCGACCAAGTACGTGGTGCTCGGCGACGGCCACGTCCGCGGCTGACCGACCGGCCCCGCGCCGCTATCCGGGGGAGCCGCTGCCGCCCAGCACGCGGCTGAACTCCGCGTAGGCCGGCTTCGGGTCCCCGTTGTTCCGGAGCAGCCCGAAGAAGTGCTCACGCTCCGTCGACGGCGGCGCGCCCTCGTCGCGGATGGCGTACCACAGCAGCGGACCGGCGTACGGGTGCCGGGACCACGCGCTGTACGCCTCCCCGACGAGGCGCGCCTGCCAGGCTTCGTCGACGGAGAACTCGCCGGCCGTCGGCGCCCCGTACTCGGTCGCCCAGATCTGCCGGCTGCTCCCGGTGCGCCGCACCGTGATGTCGTTCAGCTGGTCGGGCACCGAGTTCATGTTCGGGTGCGTGCGCGGGTCGGTGGTGTACGGGTGCCAGCTCAGCAGGTCGAACAGGCCCGCACCGCCGGCGGCGTAGACGTCCGTGAGGTAGGTCGTCGGCGGGGTACCCGCGCAGCACTCGTGCGGCGCCAGCGCGCCCAGGAAGATGGTGACCGGCAGCCGCAGCTCCGCCGACGCCCGGCGCACGCCGGACACGCACGGGCTCAGCAGCCGGCTGACGTAGTACCGGCCGGAGAGGTTCCAGCCCGGGTGCGGCAGGTTGACCTCGTTGCCGATCTCGTAGTGCCGGACCCCGCGCGGCAGGTAGCGCTTGACGACCTGGTAGCAGTAGTCGGTCAACAGGGCCATGTTCGACGGGGGTGCGTAGTTGCCCCGTCCGCCGTTCGCCCACGCCGGCACCATGTGCAGGATGGCGAGGTATTCGAGCCCGGCCGCCCGCGCGTCGGCGACGGCCGGGTCGTACAGGTCCCACCGGTACGGGTCGTTGGTGGGCTGCAGGTACTCCCAGGCGATGTCGCCCCGCAGCCAGGTCGCCCCGGCAGCACGCATGGCCGCGTAGTCCGCCGGCCGCCGGTCGTTCCACGGCTGGGCGCCCCCGCCGGCGACGCCGCCGACCAGCGGCGCCGCGTGTGCGGGCGGGCTTACCGCGACGGTGGCCAGCAGCGCCGCGAGAGCGGCCAGCCCGAGCATCCTCCGGAACATCAATTCGGTCCCCCTCCGAACGTGTCTGGTAGCCGCACACTACACAGTGGAGGATGAGTGCCGTCAATGCCCGGCGGCCGCGGATCACACCCGGCTGAACGGCTCCGGGTAGGCGAACCCGCCGCGCACCGCCGGATCGTAGCCGTGCAGGGGACGCACCTGGAAATGCGGCTCCCAGTCGGCCACCGGCGGGGTGATCCCGTACTCCCGCGCCGGCCGGAAGCCGAACCGGTGGTAGTAGCCGGGGTCGCCGAGCAGCGCCACCAGCGGCTCGTCCAGGGCGTCGGCCGCGCCGAGCACGGCGTGCACGAGCGCCAGGCCGACGCCGCGCCGCTGGTGGTCGGGGTGGACGCTCAGCGGGCCCAACCCGAGCGCCGGCGCGTCCCCGACATGCGCCCGCGTGCACAGGACGTGGCCGACCACCGCGCCGGCCGGGTCGAGCGCCACCAGCGACAGCGCGGGCACCCAGGCGTCGCCGGCCCGCAGCTCGTCCACCAGGACGGCCTCGGGCACGGGCGCCCCGGCCAGTTCGGGCCGGGCGAAGGCGGCCGCGGTCACGGCCCGGATGGCGGCGGCCAGGTCGGGGCTTTCGCGTAGGATCAGCACTCCGCGCACGCTGCCAGGGTGCCGCCCGTGCCCGCAACCGGAACGGCCGGCACCGCGTTGCCCTCAGCCGCTGGCGCGAATGACCGCCAGCGTGGTGTGCACGTCGAAGGCCGGCCCGTCGTCGCTCGGCCAGCCGCCGTCGGTGCGCTGGGTCTGGCCCAGCCGACGGCGCGCCGCCACCGGCAGCCAGTCGGTGTCCCGCACCCCGACCCGGCGCAGGCCGGCCGCCAGCGAGGCCAGGTCCGCCGGGCTCATGTCCGGCAGCCGGTCGCTCAGCACCATCTGCATCCGCGCCGACTCGTAGTACATCTCCTGGCGGTACAGCACGGCCGCGCCGAGCCAACCGGTGGCCAGGAACGACGGCCAGCTCCCGTCCGGCCGCAGCGCGCCGGCGATGGCGCGCGCCGCCGACGCCACGACCTCGGCGTACGCGCCGGCGACCCGCTCGTCCGGCGGCGCGGCCGCCCGTGCGTCCAGGCCCGCCGCCGACAGCCAGTACGCCGCGCTCGCCGTCAGGTAGAGCGTCGCCTCCGGGTCACCGGGGCGGGCCCAGGCGGGCGCCTCCTCGGCCAGCGACTCGTCCTCCTGCCAGGTGCCGTCCGGGCGCTGGCCGGCGGCCAGCCAGTCCAGCGCCCTGCGGGCGGGCGGCCGGCCGAGGGCGCCGAGATCGGCCAGCTCGGCCAGGTGGAAGCAGGTGGCGTCGACCGACGGCACCTGCCCCCACACGGCCGGCCAGCCGCCCTCCGGCGCCTGGCCGAGCTCCGCCTTCGCGAGCACATCGGGCTGGGGCTCGGTGCCCTTGCGCAGCCAGGCCAGCCGGGCCCGCTCCACCACGTCGCCCTTGGCTACGACGAAGCCGATCGCCGCATCGATGTCCACCACGGCGCCAGGCTACCGGCGGGGCCCGCCGGCCGCCTCCGGCCGAGTGCCCACCTGATCAGCAGGTGGGAAGCTCAGTAGGTGGGCAGCGAGGGATCGACCTGCTTGATCCAGGAGAGGACCCCGCCCTGGACGTGCACCGCGTCCCGGAAGCCGGCCGTCTTCAGGGCCGCCAGGGCCTCGGCCGACCGGATGCCGGACTTGCAGTGCAACACGACCTGCTTGTCCTGCGGCAGCCGGGAGAGCGCCTCCCCGGAAACGATGTCGCCCTTCGGGATCAGCACGCTGCCGGGGATCCGCACGATGTCGTACTCGGCCGGCTCCCGCACGTCCACCAGCAGGAAGTCCTTGCCGGCGGTCTGCCAGTCCCTGAGCTCGGCGGCCGTGATCGTGGAGTCGACCACAGCGGCGGCGGCCTCGTCCGACACCGCGCCGCAGAAGTCGTCGTAGTCTTCCAGCAGGTCGGTGACGGTCGCGTTCGGGCCGCACAGCGCGCACTCCGGGTCCTTCCGGATCTTGATCTTGCGGTACGACATCTCGAGGGCGTCGTACACCATCAGCGACCCGACCAGGGGCTCCCCCGTCCCGGTCAGCAGCTTGATCGCCTCGGTGACCTGGATGGCGCCGATCGACGCGCACAGCACGCCGAGCACGCCGCCCTCCGCGCAGGACGGCACCATGCCGGGCGGCGGCGGCTCCGGGTAGAGGCAGCGGTAGCACGGCCCGTGCTCGGCCCAGAACACCGAGGCCTGGCCGTCGAAGCGGTAGATCGAGCCCCAGACGTACGGCTTGCCGAGCAGCACGGCCGCGTCGTTGACCATGTACCGGGTGGCGAAGTTGTCCGTCCCGTCCACGATCAGGTCGTACTGGCCGAAGATCTCCCGGACGTTCTCCCGGTCCAGCGCGGTGTTGTGCACCACCACCTCGACGTACGGGTTGATCTCGCGCACCGACGCGGCGGCGGACTCCGCCTTGGGGCGGCCGATGTCCGACTGCCCGTGGATGATCTGGCGCTGCAGGTTCGACTCGTCGACCACGTCGAAATCGACGATCCCGAGCGTGCCGACGCCGGCGGCCGCCAGGTACATGAGCGCGGGCGAGCCGAGGCCCCCGGCACCCACACACAGCACCCGGGCGTTCTTCAGGCGCTTCTGCCCCGCCACCCGGACGTCGGGGATGATGAGGTGGCGAGAGTAGCGACGGACCTCGTCGACGGTCAGCTCGGCGGCGGGTTCGACGAGCGGGGGCAGCGACACTGTGGACTCCCCGGGTTTGATGGGAACGGCGCCAGTCATTGTTGCTCGCGCCAGGGCCGTTCGGCCACGTCCTGTGACGCGCGTCCGGTCGGTGGGACCAGCGGGAATAATCCCCGGTCACCGGCGTCAGGGCACCCGCCGCCCCGAGTAGCGGCGGCCGCCGAGGAACGGCCAGCCGTTCGCCCGGCAGCCGCGCAGCCCGAGCGTCTGCTGCTGCATGACCGGCGCCGGGCGGCCCGCCGCCGGGCAGGCCTCGTGTCCGAGGCCGAGCTGGTGGCCGACCTCGTGATTGATCGCGTACGCCTGGTATTCGGCCAGTGGCGCACCGTACCCGGAGACCGACCGCCACCACCGCGCCAGGTTGATGATGACCTGCCCCGGCAGGCGGCAGTTCGTGAACCCGTTGGTGCGCAGGCCGCCCGTCGCGCACATCCGCTCCGACGTGCCGGCGGTGGCGAGGAAGATCGTGAACTGGGCCGCGACGCCCGGCGGCACCCGCTGCAGGCGGAGCTGGCGCGCGGCCGTCCACCCGCGCGGGTCGGCGAACACGGCCTCCACGGCCGCGGCGAAGGCGCCCGGATCCTGCCCGGCGCCGTCCTCCACCGCGACCCGGAACCTGCGTAGCACCCCGCCCCGCCCCGCGACGGCACCGACGCCCATCGCGTACAGCCAGGTGCCCGCCCCGGTGCCGGGGAAGGCGGCGGGCTGCCCGGCGCCGGCCGGCCCGACCCCCGCCCCCGGCAGGGCGGCGGCGCCGGGCAGGTTCGCTGCTCCGGGCGGCGCCGAGGCGCCGCTCGCGGGCACGTTCCCAGCTCCC
>DASQDS010000875.1:0-1631 GCA_035634075.1 Pilimelia sp.
GAGCCCGCCGATCGCCCCGGCGCCCACCACGCAGAACGTGGGCGTCGCCACCGCCGGCCCGACGCTCTTGACGTACCGATGGCACGGGACGGCGATCGGGCCGTCCGGGGTCGCCGCGGCGTAGTCGAACGCGCCGTCGTCGACCCAGCCCTGGCGGGCGTAGAAGCGCCGGGCGCGCGCGTTGCCCGCGACGACCGCCAGCCAGGCGACGCGATGCCCGGCGGCGGCGACGACCCGCTCGGCCTCGGCCAGCAATGCCGCCGCCACGCCGGTCCCGCGATGACCCGCCGAGACGAACACCTGGTCGACCTCGTCCCCGAGCACCGCGACGAAGCCCACCACGTCGCCGTCGACGACGGCGACCACGGCGTCGCCGACGCGCTGGGCGGCCCGCGACCCGAAGGACTCGGGCGTACGGACGTCGACCAGCGCCTGGGGGACGTTGCCGAGGTGGCCGTCGCGCCAGCCGGCGGCCCAGATCTCGCCGATCGCCCCGGCATCCGCCGGCCGGGCGGGGCGGAGGCTGACCGTCGGCATGGGGGCGAGGGTAGCAAGGACCCCGCCGGGCTCAGTCGATGTCGAAGGTGGCCACGACCGGGGCGTGGTCGGATTCCGGGTACTTGCGGTCGGTGGCGAACGAGGCCGACTCGTCGTGCAGCGTCTCGTTGTGGATCTCGGAGCCGCGGTAGTGGGCGAGTAGGTTCCGCGTGATGAGCATGTGGTCGAGCATGTCCGGCTTGCCGTGGTGGAACAGGGTGTACCGGGCCGACTCCGGGATCGTCTGCTCGATCGGCACCAGCACCCGGCCCGCCAGGTCGCCGTTTCCGGTGTCCTCCACGTTGCCGCGGATGGCCAGCACCGGGATCTCGTCCGGGTTGGCGTTGAAGTCGCCGGCCACGACGATGCGGGCGTCGGCGTCCGCGTCGAGGATCTGGTCCACCAGGCGGCGGACCTCCAGGGCCTGCGCCATCCGCTTCATCGAGGAGATGAAGACGCCCTCGGCCCAGGCGTCGGCGGAGCGCCACGTGTAGCTGTCGACCAGCTGGCCGGGGATCGGGGTGGGGATCTTCGACTTCAGGTGGACATTGATCACGTGCAGGGGCCGGCCACCGACGTCCAGCTGGACGTGCAGGATGGGCCGCTCGACGCCGATCTCGATCGGGTGGCCGTCGGGCGGGATGGCCGTCAGCCGGCGGTAGACCGGGGCGGCCACGAGGTCGTTGTGCAGCTGCTCGCGGGCCAGCACCGGCAGGTGGCTGACCACCACCAGGTTGCGCTCGTTGTAGACCCCGTCGGCCTTCGGCTTGGTGCTGACGATGTTGGCGCCGTCGAGGTTCGTGCCGGCGAGCAGCTCGCGCAGGGCGAGCAGCGCCCGCGGCGCGCCCGGCCGCTCCTGGCCGTGGACCTCCTGGAAGCAGGCGATGTCCGCGCGCAGCCGGACGATCTGGGGGCGCATCGCCGCGATGCGCTCGGCCAGCGACGGGCGCTGGCCCGGGGGAGTCTCGTCGAAGTTCTCGATGTTGAACGTGGCGATGCGCAGCGTGGTCATACCAGCACGGTAAGCTCCGCCCGCGGCCGGGTGGGCGTTGTGTCGCCGATCGGCCCGCGCAGCCACCCGTTGGGGTGGCCTA
>DASQDS010000876.1:0-1550 GCA_035634075.1 Pilimelia sp.
GTCTTCGCCGTCCCCAGCGCCTCGTGAAACTGTCTTGCGGCCAGGTCATAGTTCTTCGCCTGGAACTGGGCGATCCCGACGTCGTTCTGCGGGACCTCTTTCACCTTGGCCAGCTTCACGGGGATAATCTCGGTGTAGGGCGCAACCATCTTCATGAACCGCGCCACGACCAGGTCGTAACACCCGTCGAACATTTCCCGCTCGGGCAGCGCCGGCGCCGACCCGGTGGCCAAGGGCGTTTCGGCGTGGCGCCTGACGCGGATGTACTTGGTGGCGATCAACCGGCTCGTGCGCAGGTCAACCACCTCCATCGAAACGTCAACGTATGCGGCACCGGACCGCCCGTACGCCGGGTACCGCACGCCGTTCACTATGATCTCTCCCGGCCGCGTCCCCTCATCGACGAGGTCGTGGCGAAGGACGGTACCCTTGATCGCGGCGGCGGCCGTGATAATCCCACCTTCGCCGGGCTCTTCGGACGCGGTCATGCTCAACTTCTTGAGGCTCTCCTCCTCCGCTGCAGCGCCGCCGCTGTTTCGGTCGAGCACTTCAAATTGCGACTGGCCCAGCGCCGGCTTCAGCCGCGCAACAATGACGTTGCCACCCGGACCTTTGATCGGCTCGAGGCGCACCTTCTCCAGCCCGGCCATATTGATTTCCGCCGGACGGTGAAGCGTCTCGTTGACCGTGACGTCGCTGGCACACCCACCGGCAAGCGATGCGAGGCAGATGAGGGTTAGTGCAACGATTGTACGGGAACGGCGAATCATGATCGTTCTCCTTTGCGGGCTTGGGCAATCGTGATCTTGGCAGCGCGGAGCCAGCGACGTGAGGAGGCAGCCCACCCTCCCCGTTCGCCAGACCTGGGCGCACGGCGGAATCCTCATCCGCTATACACGCGCGCGGTTGCACACGTGACGCGCGCACGAAGCACGGGAGCAGGTGCTCCACTGCTACAGGGGATGCGTGCGAGACGTCCTGACATCCCCGTGGGAGCCAAGCCGTTGTACAAATGGCAGGGTCATAAAAAGGTGTGGCCCCGGTGCCCCAACCGCTCAAGGCGCGACGGCGACACCATACCGACTGGAATTCGTTACGCAAAATAAAATTTCCCTTTTCGTCAGCGCAGCCGGTTCGGCGCAGCCCGCGCGCCAGGGAGCCGACGCCGCGTGCCAGCTCTGCGCTGTGTGGCTCGATGCCTCGGCCGTCGGAACATCGGTCCTACCGAATGCGTGGCGCTGCGCTCGCCGCTGCTGGCGTCGGCGTCGCGGTCGCGGGCGACCATGGCGTTGACGTAGGCCGGGCTCCAGACCTGCTGGGCCTTCACCGCCGAGCCGTCTCGCTCCTCCAGCACCTGCCACTGCGCGGAGTGGAACCGGTCGGTGCCGGCGGCAGCGCGGGCCCGCGGTCGGCTTGCCGCGCGCTCCGTGGTTCGGCTACGCTCCCTCCGCTCCCTCTCCGCTGGCGGGCAACCGTTGCACCAGCGCCCCCGGGGCGCTATGGACCCATCGCTGCCGTCCGACATCCTCGCGATCATCGACCTGCTGGCC
>DASQDS010000877.1:0-15983 GCA_035634075.1 Pilimelia sp.
TGGTGGCCAACACCCGGGCCGAGGCGCAGGATCTGATCGATCGGTACGACGCCGACCCTGCCCGGGTCAGCGTGGTGGAGCCGGGCGTGGACCTTGACAGGTTCACGCCGCCGCCGGCCACCGGGGCCACCGCGGCCCGGGCGTCGGCGCGCCAGCGGCTGGGGCTGCCCGGGCGGGGGTACGTGGTCGCATTCGTCGGCCGGATCCAGCCGCTGAAGGGCCCCGATGTGCTGCTGCGCGCCGTCGCCGCCCTGCGGGACCGGGATCCCGGGCTGGCCGCCCGGCTCACCGTCGTGGTGGCGGGCGGTCCCAGCGGCACCGGGCTCGACCGGCCGACCGCCCTCATCGACCTCGCCGGCTCGCTGGGCATCACCGAGGCGGTCCGGTTCCTGCCGCCGCGCCCGCCGGCGGCGCTGGCCGACCTGTACCAGGCGGCCGACGTGGTGGCGGTGCCCTCGTACAACGAGTCGTTCGGGCTGGTCGCGCTGGAGGCCCAGGCCTGCGGGACGCCGGTGCTGGCCGCCGCGGTGGGCGGGCTGGTCACCGCCGTCCGGGACGGGGTGAGCGGGGTGCTGATCGACGGCCACGACGCGCAGGACTGGGCCCGGGCGCTCGGCGCACTGCTGGCGTCGCCGGGTCGCCTGGCGACGCTGTCGCGGGGTGCGGTGGGGCACGCGCGGCAGTTCTCCTGGGCGCGGACGGCGAACGGCCTGCTGGCGGTCTACCGCGAGGCCGTCGCCGAGCACCGCCACCGCCTCGCCGCGGAGGTGGCGGGCGGAGCCGCCCTACCGGCGGGGGCATGGTAGTGCCGGGCCCGCGATCCCGGGGGGACGTTGCGGCGCTCATCGAGTCGGTGTGCGCGGAGCGGGAGTTGGCGTGCGAGCCGACCGGCGAGTTCGCGTACGCGGTCGCGTTGCCCGGCACCCACAAGCTCAAGACGGTCTGCAACCTGATCGTGGGCGAGCATGCCCTGCGGGTGGAGGCGTTCGTCATGCGCCGCCCGGACGAACGCCACGAGGAGCTGTGGGCGTGGCTGCTGCGCCGCAACGCCCGGCTGTACGGCGTCGCGTTCTCGATCGACGCCGCCGGCGACGTGTACCTGACCGGCCGGGTCGGGCTGGGCGGCCTGGACGCCGACGAGCTGGACCGCCTGCTGGGCGCCGTTCTCACGTACGCGGACGAGTCCTTCGACACGATGCTGGAGATCGGGTATTCGTCGGCGATCCGGCGGGAGTGGGACTGGCGGGTCCGGCGCGGCGAGTCGTTGGCCAACCTGCAGGCCTTCGCGCACCTCGTCGACCGCCCGCCGGCCGACGACGCCCCGCGATGATCCACGGGATTCTCTTGGCGCCGGCCCGTCGTCCTGACAGGGTGGGTCCTGTTCGTCGTCCCGCCGCTCCGGCGGCGTCCATGGAAGGTGCTGTCTACGCGTGACTGAGTCTGCGAACCTCCGATTTCCCGACGGCTTCGTATGGGGGGCCGCCACGGCGTCGTACCAGATCGAGGGCGCGGCGCGCGACGACGGGCGCGGCGCGTCGATCTGGGACACCTTCAGCCGGACGCCCGGCAAGGTCTTCGCCGGGCACACCGGCGACGTGGCGTGCGACCACTACCACCGGTACCCCGACGACGTGGCGATCATGTCGGAGCTGGGCCTGCAGGCGTACCGCTTCTCGATCTCCTGGCCGAGGGTGCGGCCCGACGGCACCGGGCCGGTGGAGCCGCGTGGCCTGGACTTCTACGACCGGCTGACCGACGAGCTGTGTGGGCGGGGGATCGACCCAATCGTCACCCTCTACCACTGGGACCTGCCGCAGACGCTGGAGGACGCGGGCGGCTGGACCGCCCGGTCGACCGCCGAGGCCTTCCCGGCCTACGCGGAGGCGGTGTACGCGCGCCTCGGCGACCGGGTGAAGGTCTGGACCACGCTGAACGAGCCGTGGTGCGCGGCCTTCCTGGGTTACGGCAGCGGGCTGCACGCCCCCGGCGTCCAGGACCCGGCGGCAGCCTTCGCCGCCACGCACCACCTGCTGCTGGCCCACGGCCTCACGGTGCAGGCGCTGCGCGCCGCCGGGGCGCAGACCCTCAGCATCACGCTGAACCCGGCGCAGGCCGACCCGGCCGACCCGGGCAACGAGCAGGACGTCGCGGCGGCCCGGCTGGTCGACGGCCTGCA
The DNA here is from genome assembly GCA_035634075.1 of Pilimelia sp. GTDB lineage: Bacteria > Actinomycetota > Actinomycetes > Mycobacteriales > Micromonosporaceae > DASQDS01. Next base: position 2,177 of record DASQDS010000877.1, read on the forward strand.
GGGCCGGATCTTCTTCGACCCGGTGCTGAAGGCGGCGTACCCGGCGGACGTGCTGGCGCACATCGGGCGGTTCGGCGGGACGCCCTGGCTGCGGGACGGCGACGAGAAGATCATCGGTACGCCGATCGACGTGCTGGGCCTCAACTACTACTCCCCCACGTACCTGCGGGCCCGGCCCGGCGCCGGCGGCGGCGGGCTCGCGTACCCGGGCACCGAGGACATCGAGTTCGTGACGCCGGCGGAGCCGCGCACGGAGATGGGGTGGGCGATCGAGCCGGCCGGGCTGGGCCGCCTGCTGGAGCGGGTCAGCCGGGACTACCCGGGCGTGCCGTTGATGATCACCGAGAACGGCGGGGCCTTCCCGGACCACGCCGACCCGGCGACCGGCGAGGTGGCTGACGCGGACCGGATCGCGTATCTGGACGGCCACCTCCGCGCCGCCCACGAGGCGATCGCGCGGGGCGTGGACCTGCGCGGCTACCTGCTGTGGTCGCTGCTGGACAACTTCGAGTGGGCGGAGGGGTACGCCAAGCGGTTCGGCATCGTCCGGGTGGACTACGACACGCAGCGGCGGATCCCCAAGGACAGCGCCCGGTGGTACGCGGACGTGATCAGCCGGCACGGGCTGCCCGGCCAGGCCTGACGCGGCCGGTTTGGCGCAGAGCGTCCCCGCGGTCGGGCGGGGACGCTCTGCCGCGCTGGCCGGCGGGTCAGCGCCGGACTGTCGCGGCCAGCTCGGCCTCGATGAGGTCGGCCGCCCGGGCCGCGCCGCCCTGCTCCCGCACCTGCCGCCGGATGTCGGCGCACCGGGCCGACACGACGGGATCGGAGGTGAGGTGCAGCAGCGCCGCCCGCAGCTCGTCGGGCGTGACCGTGGCCAGGTCGACGACCCGCGCCACGCCGAGGCCGGCGAGCTGCTCCGCGTTGGCGAACTGGTCGGCCGCCTGGGGGGCCGCGATCATCGGGGTCCCGCAGTACAGCCCCTCGCTGCTGCCGCCCATGCCGGCGTGGGTGAGGAACGCGTCCGCCTGCTCCAGGACCGCGAGCTGCGGCACCCACGGGTGCACCTCGACGCCGGGCGGGACGGCGCCGAGGTCCGCCGGGTCGACGTGCCGGCCGATCTGCAGGACCGTGTGCCAGCCGGGCAACGCGCCGAAGGCGGCGATGCACCGCCGGTAGAAGTCCGGGTGCCGGGTGAAGGCGGACCCGAGCGAGACCAGCAGCACCTTGTCGGCGGCCGGGGGGCGGGTCCAGGAGCCCTGCGCGGACCTGTCGCCGAGGACCGGGCCGACGAAACTGTAGACGGCCGGGTCGACGCGGTCCGCGTGTGGTTGCAGGGCACGCGGGATCAGCGCCAGGCCGCGCGCCGGCCGCCCCTGGAAGGCGACGCTGTCCGTGCCGGACGACCCGTTCTCGGCCAGCCACGCCTCGAAGCGCCGGTAGTAGTCCGCCCCGCGCGGGTCGGCGCGCATGGCCCCGATGACCGGCGCCATCTCCTCCTCGTACCCGTCCCAGGCGACGAAGGAGGGGGACAGCTGGATCGCCGGGATCCCCCACTGCTCGCCGAGGAGCCGGGCCGGCGCGCCGGCGATGTCGTAGAGGAACAGGTCGGGCCGGTCGTCGGCGTACGCAGTCCGCAGCTGCGGCAGCATCGCGATGGCGTCGTCGAGAAAGATGGTCAGCTGCTCGATCGGGTCCTCGGTCCACACGTCGTCGGTGGTGGGCAGGGTCGACTCGTACGGCTTGAACTCCGCCCCCGTGCCGGCGACGACGCCGGCGAAGGATGGGGCGTTCGCGTACGTGACCCGGTGCCCCCGGGCGACAAGGGTGCGGATGATGTCCAGGCTCGGGTTGACGTGCCCGTGGGCGGGGATGCTGACCATGGCGATGTGGGACACGGGAACTCCTCCTGGCGCGATCAGACGAGACGGCGCGTCTCGTTGCGCCAAGACTGCCCGCGGCGGGCCGCGTTGTCAAGACGAGTCGTTCCGTCTCGTTGCGGTAAGGTGGCCCGGTGCCCGCACCCGACCCCACCCGCCGCAACGAACGCTCCCGCCGGGCGATCCTCACCGCTGCGCTGGCGCTGCTGACCGAGACCGGCTACGCCGACCTCACCGTCGAGGCGATCGCCGCCCGCGCCGGCGTCGGCAAGCAGACGATCTACCGCTGGTGGCGCAGCAAGGGGGCGGTGATCCTGGACGCGCTGGTGGAGGCCGCGACCGCCGCCGGCGAGGTCGTCCTGCCCGACACCGGTGACCTGGCCGCCGACCTGCAGGCCGTCGTCCGCGCCACCGTCGCCGAATTCGCCGACCCGCGGCTGTCCGCCACCACCCGGGCGGTGACGATCGAGACGCTCACCGACGACGCGCTCGCCGAGCAGGCGCGGGATCGGCTCCTGCGGCCGCAGCTCGACGCGGTGCGGTCGCGCCTGCGCGCCGGCCAGCGCGCCGGTCAGGTCCGCACCGACGTCGACCTCGACCAGGTGGTCGAGCTGCTCTTCGGGCCGATCTACCACCGGTGGCTGCTGCGCACCGGCCCGCTCACCGACGCCTACGCCGACGGCGTGGTGGCCCTCGCGCTGGCGGCGATCACCCCGGCGGGCACCACCCGCGGGTGACCGCCACCCCCTCGACCGCGCGCAGCAACTGCCGACGTCGGCGCGCACAGGGCCGGCCTGCTCGTCCTGGCCGGCGAGCAGGCGCTGCGGCGGGTCAGCCTACGGCCCAGACTGCGTCGTCCCGCAGCAGCGCGACGCGCAGCCGCTGCAGGTCCGGGCCGGGGTCGATGCCCAGCTCCTCGCGGAGCCGGGCGGCCAGCCGCCCGTACGCCCCGAGTGCCTCGGCCCGGCGCCCGCAGCGGTGCAGGGCCACCATCTGCTGCGCCACGAGCCGCTCACGGAACGGGTACTTGGTCACCAGCTCGTCCAGGTCCGCGATGAGCTGCCGGTACCGGCCGATGGCCAGCTCGTGGTCGATGCACTCCTCCAGGACCGCGAGGCGTTGTTCGACCAGCCGGGTCACCACCCGCTCCAGCCACCGGCCGGCGACGCCGGCGAGCGGCACCCCACGCCACAGCCCGAGCGCCCGCCGGAGGGTGGACGCGGCGGCCGACGGGTTGCCACCGACCGCGGTCCGCCGACCGTCCGCCACCAGCTCGTGGAACACGGCCAGGTCGTACGCCGCGGGATCGATCCTTAGCCGGTAGCCGGCGGGCACCGTCTCGATCGGGTCGGCGAGCCCGGCCACCGTGAACGTCTTGCGGATCCGGGCGACACCGTTGTGCAGCTGGTGTTTGGCGGTGGTCGGCGGTTCCCCGTCCCAGACCGCCTCGGCCAGCTGATCCCTCGTGGTTACGCGTCCCTCGGCGAGCAGCAGGGCGGCCAGGATCCGTTGCTGCCGCGCCCCCGAGACCTGCACTGTCTGTCCGTCGAGACGTACCTCCAACGGCCCTAGCACGCGATACTCCGCGCCAGCCGTCATCCATCCACCCCCGTGAGTTGATGACTGCGTGATGTCAACGTAACAGGCGAACGCGACATTGACGGTTGCGGCGATGTCGAAAAATCAGCCTCCACGGTGGATAGCGGGCGAGGATCGGACGGATGGCAGGTTCCGGCAGCCTGAACTCGGGTCAGCCCTACCCGGGGCAACCTAGAGAGGTGCAGGCATGAGACGCGTCACAACGCTCCTGGCCGGAAGTGTCGCCGCCATCGCGCTCGTGATCGGAATGGCGGGGGCGCCGGCCTCGGCCGCCCCGCCCGGCTTCGGTAGCCCCGAGACGTCCACCACCACCCTCGGGCCCGGCGCCGTCAAGGCCCAGGTCGGCGAAAAGTCCGCCGCGGCGGCGTACACGCCGCAGTGCCAAGTGGAAGCCGGCTCGGTCCTACCGACCTACGGCTCAGTTCGCGGGGTCCCGGCCTGGTTCGCCACCAACACACTTTTCGGGCCCGGCGACTACTGCCAGACCGGGAAGGCCCTGCTGCTCATGCAGGGCGACGGCAACCTCGTCGTGTACGACGAGAACTTTGACGCCCGGTGGTCCGCCCGCGACACCCACCCGCAGGTCATGGGCAACGGGTACTGGGCGTACTTCCAGGGCTTCGACGCCAACTTCGTCGTCTACAACTCCAACTCCAGCCGCGCGTACTGGGCGTCCAACACCTGCTGCCGCACCGGCGCCCGCCTCGCCATCCAGGCGGACGGCAACGTGGTGATCTACTCCAGCAACTGGTCGGTCCTCTGGAAGACCAACTCCAACCACTGATCGGCCGGACCGATCGCGCTGGCCCGGCACGGCGTGCCGGGCCAGCGGTCGTCGGGTGCCTCAGGCCGTCACCGGCAGCCCGAGGGCCCGGCGGGCCAGCAGCGTGCCGCCCGCCACCGCCGCCGGCATCAGCAACACCGCGCCCAGCGGGACCAGGAAGCACAGGAAGACGCTGACGCCGAAGCCGACGGCCAGCGGGCGGTGCGCCGCCAGGGCACGCCGCCGCTCGGCCAGCGCCATCCCCCGGCGGCCGAACGGAACTCCGACCAGCTCCACCGCGATGAACCAGCCGGCGACGGCCGCACCGACCACCGGGACGACGAACTGGCCGACCACCGGGATCAGGCCGCTGAGGAACAGCGGCACGCCGAGGGTCAGCGACCGGCCGATCAGCCGGGCCGAATCGGCCGCGCTGCGCCGCAGCGACCGCCACCACGGCTGCTCCACCAGGCCGGGCGCGCCGCCGAGCCGGTCCTCCACCCGCTCGGAGATCCGCTCGTAGAACGGGTCGCCGATCAGCAGGGTCACGGCGGTGAAGGACAGAACGCCGAGCAGCGCCCCCACGCCCAGGATGGCCGCCTCGGCGGCGAGCCGGGCCAGCCGCCGCCAGCCGGCGGACCAGTCATCCGCGAACCACGTGACCAGCTCCGCCAGGTCCGACAGGAACACGACGAGCACGACCAGGGCGGTGGCGAAGATCATGAACGAGATCAGCGACGGGATCAGCCCGAGGAGGACCAGGCGGGGGCTGCGGGCGTACAGGGCGACGCCGCGCAGCAACAGGCCGGCCCCGGCGGCGAACTGGCGGACGGCCTGCGTCACGCCAGGAACCCGGAGATGCGCTCGCGCAGGTCGGCGCGGGCCGTCCACAGCAGGCCAGGCCGGTCGTACACGTGCAGCTCAGCGCCCGGCAGCGCGGCGGCGAGCCGTTCGGCGACCGCGACCGGGTGCAGGTCGTCACCGCCGCAGCCGATCACGAGGGCGCGCGCGGTGACCCGGCCCAGCGCCGCCAGGTCGGGGACCGCCACGTCGTCGGCGAGGCTGGCGAGCTCCCCGGCCAGGCCGTCCCGCACCAGCTGGTCGACCCGCTGCCGCACGTACGCCCAACCGGCCGGCGTGCTGCGCACGCCCGGCGGCACGTCCCCCGCGACGGCGTCCGCCACCGCGGAGATGTCGCCGGCGTCCACGGCCGCCAGCAGCGCGGTCAGACGGGTACGGGACGGCGCCGGGCGCGGCTCGTCCAGGACGGCGGGCAGGAAGAACACGGCGTGGCTGAAGCGCTCCGGGCTCTCGGCGAGGAGCCGGCAGAGCGCCGCCGCGCCCATGCTGACGCCGAGCGCCCGGCCGGCCCCGCCGAGGTCGGCGATCGCGCGCAGGTCCCGCGCCAGGTCGGCGTACCCCCACGGGCCCGCCGGGGCGGCGCTGCGGCCGTGCCCGCGGAAGTGGAAGAAGATCCGCCGCCCGGGGACGGCGCTGGCGAGGGGCCGGGTCTCGGCGATGCTGGCGGCCAGGCCGTGCGCGAAGACCGTCACCGGCTCGCCGACGCCGGTGACCAGCCGTTCCAGCGCGACCCCGTGCGGGGTGTCGACGAGCTCGGTGAGCGGCTCGGGGAGGGTCGGCCGGCCGCTGCGCGGCGCGGTCGGGCCGGGTCCGTAGACCCGGGGTCCGCTGTCCGGCGGGGGCGGCCAGCGGAAGTCCCTCACCAGAAGCCTTTGCCGTCGGTCAGGTCACGCAGGCCGGCCCGGACGTCGAGCAGATACACCATCGCGGCGCCGATGCAGATGAGCGGAAAAATGATCATGCCCATCCTGGTGGTGACCAGGGACAGCAGCACCGTGATGCCGAGGAGGGCGAGCCAACCACCCTTGGGCAGCGTGCCGATCGCCGGGAAGGCGTCGGCCCGCTGGGTCAGGCAGTGCACGAACGCCACCGCCCCGAGCACCACAGCGGTGAAGAGGACGAGCATATTGAGCAGGTTCTGGACGTCGTCGTGGAAGTACGGCGCGGTGAGTGCCATGGCCAAAGCTTATGCCGACCGCGCCCGGCCGCGCGTACGCGGCCGGGCACGGTCCCAGGCTCACTTCTCGGCGGCCGGGCGGGTGCGCTTGGCGGACTTGGCCTTGGCCGGGACGGTCTCGGTCACGGCCGGGTCCTCGATCGCGGCCACGTCGGCCGGGGTCGCGGTGATCTCGGCCGGGGCCTCGGTGGCCTCCATGTCGGCGTTCACCGTGTCGGCGGCCTGCACGACGCCGGTGCCGACGACCCGCTCGCCGTGGGCGACGAGCTGGAGGTAGACCGTGGTCGCGCGGGTCTGGGCCGCCTGGGCACTGGCCCGCACGACGGCGCGCAGCCGCTCCACGTCCAGCTCGGTGGTCGTCTTGCCGCGCAGGTCAGCGGCGGTCTCGTTGGCGGCCTTGACGGTCGCCACCGCGCGGTGGCGCAGGTCGGCGCCGCCGGCGGTCGCCTTGCCGCGCAGCTCGGTGACCACGGTGGGCAGCTTGCGGAGCTGGCGGTACGCCAGGTCGCCGACGCCGGCCGCGGCGTACAGCGGGGCGGGGATGCGGGTACGGGTCTGCTGGTCGGTCATGACTGCTCCTCCTCGGCCGCGGGCGCGGCCCTGCGTGCTGGCTGTGGGGTGGACTCGTGGCCGCCGTCGGCGGCGGGCGGTGTGGCGTCGTCCGGCGCGGCGTCGGCGGCCGGCCCGGCGGCCTCCGCGTCGCCGGCCGCGCGGGCGTTCTCCCGGCGGAACGTCTCGTAGATCTGGCTGAGCGACTGCTTCTGCGCGACCGTGAGCTCCGGGTCGGCCGCGATGGCGGTGAGCACGCCGTGGCCCTCCTTCGGATCCAACAGGCCGGCGCGCAGGTACATCACCGGGGTGGAGACCCGCAGCGCCGCGGCGAGCTGCTGCAGCACCTCCGCGCTCGGCTTGCGCAGGCCCCGCTCGATCTGGCTGAGATACGGGTTGCTCACGCCGGCCTGCTCGGCGAGCTGGCGGAGCGAGATGCGGGCGTTGCGGCGCATGTCGCGGATGAACTCGCCGACGTCGCGGGGCAGGTCTGTGGCCACGCGCCCGACGCTAATCCGCCGCGCTTGCTCCTGCAAGCGTTTGCTAACAACAGCTAGCGTGAGGTCGCTCACCGCGCCTGCCGCATCACCACAGGGCCCGCACGGCGCCGACCACGGCACCACCCCCGTACACCGGCTCCTCCGCCAGGTCGGCCAGCACCGGGGCCGCGAGGCCGAGCCGGTGCAGCGCCGCCACCAGCACCGGCGTACGCGCCCGGCGCGCACCGTCGTCGATCTTCAACGCCACCGCGCCGACGCCGGCCAGCGCCGCCGCCTGCACACCCTCAGCACCCGCCTTGGCGAGCAGCCCCGGGATGCCGAACATCAGCCTGGTGTCCTCACCGACCGTACCGGCCACCAGCTCCGGATGGGCCCGCATCGCGTCGGCGACGGTCCGTTCCACGGACGCCGGCTCGGCGTCCACCAGGGCGAGGAAGGCCCGGGCGACGCCGTGCAGGGAGGCGGCGAAGACGGGGGCGCCGCATCCGTCCACGCCGACCGCGGCCGGTTCGGCGCCGACCTGCGCGGCGTACGTCGCCCGCAGCCGCTGCTGGAGGGGGTGGTCGGCCGCCTGGTAGCCCTCGACCGACCACCCGGCGGCCAGGCAGGTCAACAGCATCCCGGCGTGCTTGCCGGAGCAGTTCATGTAGACCCGGGTCGGTGCACCACCGGCGGCCAGCACCGCCCGGCGGGCGCCGTCGGACAGCGGCAGATCGGGTGGGCAGCGCAGCGCGGTCTCGTCCAGCCCGGCGCTGCGCACCAGCGCCCGCACGCGCGAGACGTGGAAGTCCTCGCCGTGGTGGCTGGCACAGACCAGGGCCAGGTCCGCCGGGTCGACCAGCCGCAGCCCGGCGTGCAGCATGCCGATTGCCTGCAGCGGCTTGTTGGCCGAGCGGGGGAGAAGCGGGCCGTGCACGTCGCCGGCCTCGGCGAGCACCTCCCCGGCCGCGTCGAGCACCACGACGGAGCCGTGGTGCCGGCTCTCCGGGAAGCCCGAGCGGACCATCTCGGCGACCGGCACGCCTCCCTGGTACGCCTTGGCCATGGTTGGCCACCGTACCGCCCGGCACGCCGATCATGGAGAAGCGCGCCGATCAAGGACAAAACGGTTCGAAGTGGGCAAAGCTCAGCGTGGCGGCAGACCCAGCAGCGGGCGCGCCTCGGCGGCCCGCAGCGGGGGGCGCTGGGCGAGGCGGGCGAACCCGACGGCCCGGGCCACCAGCTGCATGTTCGAATCGACCGGCTGACCCTTGGCGTACGACAGCGTGTCCTCCATGCCGACCCGCAGGTGCCCGCCGGCGGACAGCGCGGCCAGCAGGACGGGGATCGTCGCGCGCCCGATGCCGGTGGCCGAGAACGTCGTGCCGGCCGGCAGGTCCGCCATCGCCTGGCGGCAGGCGACCAGCGCCTCGACGGTGCCGGGCATCCCGCCCGGCACGCCCATCACGAGGTCGACGTGGACGTGCCCGCCCGCCGGCAGCCCGTGCCGGTCGAGCAGCCGGCTCAGCGCCGCCAGGTGACCCAGGTCGAAGATCTCGTACTCCGGCACGACGCCCAGCTCCTGCATGCGGGCGTGCAGCCGGACGACGAAGTCCCACCGGTTGAGGAACACGTCCGCCCCGAAGTTGACCGTGCCCAGTGTGCACGAGGCCATGTCCGGCGCGGCCTCGAGCACGGCCAGCCGGTCGGCCTCGGGGTCGGTCACCGCGCCACCGGTGGACAGCTGCACGATGAGCGCGGTCGACGCGCGCAGGGCGGCCACGGTCTCCCGCAGCCGGCCGACGTCCAGCGTCGGGCGGGCGGCGGCGTCCCGGATGTGCACGTGGATCACCGCGGCGCCCAGGGCCTCGCACTCGCGCGCGGTCGTGACCAGCTCGTCGATGGTCACCGGGAGCGCCGGCACGTCGGCCTTGGCCGCCTCGGCGCCGGTCGGCGCCACGGTGATCAGGGTGCCGGTCACCGACCGGTCCCGTCGGCGTCGCCGGGGTCGATGGCGGCGGCCGACTCGGCCACCCGCAGCTCGGCGTCGGCGGGCAGGTTGCGCTTCACCACGGCCAGCGCCACCATGCCGAGCTCGTGGTGCCGGACCGCCGTGCCGACGAAGCCCACCACCCGCCCGTCCGCCGTGCTGACGTCGGTGTGCGGCGCGGGAAGCTGGTCGGTCGCCACGCCGTCGAGGTGCAACAGCACCAGCCGGCGCGGTGGCCGGCCCAGGTTGTGCACCCGGGCCACCGTCTCCTGTCCCCGGTAGCAACCCTTGTCCAGGTGGACGGCGGGCGCGATCAGACCGACCTCCGCGGGGATCGTGCGGTGGTCGGTCTCGAAACCCAGGCGCGGTACGCCGGCGGCCACGCGGATCGCCTCGTACGCCCAATGCCCGCAGGCCGGGACGCCCGAATCCAGCAGCCGTGCCGCCACCTCGCCCGCGGCGGCCCGGGGCACCAGCAGGTCCACGCCGAGCGGGCCGCGCCGGGCCAGGCCGCCCCCGGCCAGCGGGCGCACGTCGTAGCGGCTGGTGCTCGTGCCCGGCAACGCCCCGGCGGGGAACTTCGGGCCGGGCACCGGCAGCAGCTCCGGCTCGTTCAGCGCGGCGCCCACCAGGTCGGCGGCGGCGTGGGCGGCCGCCGGCCCGACGAGCGTCAGGACGGCCCACTCGCCGGTGGCGTCGCGCGGCTCGACCCGGGTGAGGAAGCGCATCCTGGTCAGGAACGCCAGCAGCTCGCCGGCCCGGCCGGGCTCCGTGTCCAGCCACGTGGTGCCGCCGTCCTCCGCGGCCACCGCGTGGTGCTCGACGTGGCCGTGCGGGGAGAGCACGAGCAGCTCGGTGCCCTGCCCGGCGCCCAGGCCGGCCATGTGCTGGGTGGTGAGGCTGTGCAGCCAGCCGGCGCGGTCCTGGCCGGGCACCGCGAGCACCCCGCGGTGCGACCGGTCCACCAGCCCCACGGCGGTGGCGAGCGTCCGCTGCTCCCGATTCGGGTCGCCGTAGTGGGCCGCCACGCCGCCGTCGACGGAGTCGGGCTCGACGGCGGCCACGTCCACCGCGCCCGCGACCTGGATCACTCCGGTGCCCCGCAACCGCTGCATACCCCGAAGAGTGCCACGTGGCCGATGTCCAGCAGGAAACCGCGCTCGCGCGCCAGCCGGCCGGCGATCGGCTCGACCAGCGCCGGGTCGATCTCGTCGACGGCCCCGCACGCCCGGCAGACCAGGTGGACGTGCTGGTCGTCGGTGGCGGCGTGGTAGGTCGGCGAGCCGTGCGAGAGGTGCGTGTGGGTGACCAGGCCCAGCTCCTCGAGCAGCTCGAGGGTGCGGTAGACCGTGGTGATGTTCACACCCGCGGCGACCTCTCGGACCGCCCCGTGCACCTGCTCGGGCGTGGCGTGCCCCAACTCCCGGACGGCGCCGAGCACCAGCTGGCGCTGTGGGGTCAGCCGCAACCCCCGCGCGCGCAGCACCTCGGCGAGGGAGGCCTCGGCCGCGAGGGAGGAGCCGGCCGCGAGCGAAGAGTCGGACACCCCCAGATCATAGGTCCCGGGGGTCGCTAGGCTCCTCCCCGTGGCTGACCGGGTGGTGGCGGTACTGGGGCGGGGCGTGGTGCCCGCCGACACGGCGATCCTGCGCGCGGACGACCTCGGCGTGCTCCGCGGTGACGGCATCTTCGAGACGGTGCACGTACGCGACGGTCGGCCGTGGCTGTTCGACGAGCACCTCGTCCGGATGCAGGGCTCCGCCGACCGGCTGGGCCTGGCGCTGCCCGCCCACGGGGCGCTCGCCGGGCTGGTCGCGGAGGTGTGCGCGCAGTGGCCCGACCGGCAGGAGGGCGCGCTGCGGGTCGTGTGCACGCGGGGGGTCGAGGGCGGCAGCGAACCGACGGTCTTCGCGACGCTCAGCCCGGTCGCCGCCGGCCAGCTGCGCGGGCGCCGCGACGGGGTCGCCGTGGCCACCGCCAGCCTGGGCTTCGCGGCGGAGGCGCGGGGCGCCGCGCCCTGGCTGCTCGGCGGCGTCAAGAGCCTGTCGTACGCGGTCAACATGGCCACCCTGCGGTGGGCCGAGGATGCCGGCGCGGACGACGCGTTGTGGGTTTCCGCCGACGGCTGGGCCCTGGAGGCCCCCACCTCCACCCTGGTGTGGCTGGCCGGCGACGCCCTGTGCACCGTGCCCTCCGAGCGCACCGGCATCCTGCCCGGCTGTACGGCGCGCCACCTGCTCGACCACGCCGGCGCGCTGGGTCTGCGGGCCACCGAACGGATGATCCGGCCGGCCGAGCTGGCCGGCACCGACGGTGCCTGGCTGCTGTCCTCGGTGCGCGGGGTCGCCCCGATCCGCTCGGTCGACGGCACGCCGCTGCCGGCCTCCCGGCACACCGCGGCGCTGCTCGACCTGCTCGGCTTCCCCGGCTGACGCCCGGGCTCAGGGCATGACGGCGAGGCGGTAGCCGACGCCGCGTACCGTCTCCACGCTCGGGCCGCCCTCGACGGCCCGCAGCTTGCCGCGCAGCCGCTTCACCGCGGAGTGCAGGATCGCGGTGTCGCCCAGGTAGGCCTTGCCCCACACCGCGTCGAACAGCCGCTGGTACGTCCACACCGACGTGGGGGGCGTGGCCAGCCGGCCGAGCAGTTCCCGCTCCAGCCGGGTGAGCGGCAGCGGTCTGCCCCGCCACGTCACCAGGTGCGCGGCCGGGTCGACGACCAGCTCGGCGAGGTCGCCGCCAGCGGTCGGGGCGGGCCCGGCCGCGGCCGGAAGCTCGGCGGGGAAGAGCATCGCCCGCAGCTCGTCCAGGTCCGCGCAGATCAGCACGGCGCCGCAGTCCGCGAGCCGGCGCAGCACCCGCTCCCGCACCCCGGTGTCCGCGGACACGCACACCACGAGCGGCACGCCCCCATTGACCACCGCAACCCTCCCCAGGTTTGCCGTGCCCCCTCAGCCAACGCCCGGGAAGTGACCGAAGTCAATCCTGATGTCAGCCAATGGGCAGATTCGTGACCACCCCGACCGCGTTGCGCCCGCGTACTGCCCGACAACTGGCCGGCGTCGGCCATTGCCCGCGCTCGATCCCGCCCACAGCATGACGTGCAGGGACGGCGGTGCGACGTTCCGTAACGGGGTCGAACGTGGGGAGACACCATGAATCGGATCATCCGCAGCCTGGTCGCCGTGCTGGCCACCGCAGCCACCGCGCTCGCGGGCCAAGCGGCCGGCGCGGTCCCGGCGGCCGGCGCGGTCCCGGCGGCCGCGGCGCCGGTGAGCGCGCAGGACGTGGCCGGCGGCGCCGGGTTCATGGTGTACCTGCGAGACCAGGCCGACCTGCGCGCGGCGACCCGGCTCAGCGACTCCAAGGCGCGCACGACCCAGGTGTACCGCCAGCTCACCGCCACGGCCGACAAGGCGCAGCGAGGGTTGCGCGAGGAGCTCGGCGAGCGGGGGGTGACCCACCGGGACTACTGGATCGCGAACGCGATGTGGGTCGACGGCGACGCCGACCTCGCGGCGGATCTGGCGAAGCGCGACGAGGTGCTGCGCGTCGAGGCGGTGCGCACGTACGAGCTGGTGAAGCCAACGGCCGAGCGGGCGGCCTCGGCCACCGCCGCGGTCGAGTGGGGCCTGACCAGCATGGGCGCGCCCCGGGTGTGGGACGAGTACGGCACGCGCGGCGAGGGCATCGTGGTGGCGTCCATCGACAGCGGCGTCGAATTCGACCACCCGGCCCTGGTCGGGCACTACCGGGGCAACAACGGCGACGGCACGTTCAGCCACGACTACAACTGGTTCACACCGCCGGGCTGGTGCGGGGCCGGCGTCCCGTGCGACGACGACGGGCACGGCACGCACACCATGGGCACCGTGGTGGGCGACGACGGCGCCGGCGTCCAGATCGGCGTGGCGCCCGGCGCCCGGTGGATCACGGCGCGGGGCTGCGGCGTCGTCAACTGCCCGCAGACGGCGCTGCTGGCGGCCGGCCAGTGGGTCCTGGCGCCCACCGACCGCGCCGGCGCCAACCCGCGCCCCGACCTGCGCCCCGACGTGGTGAACAACTCCTGGGGCGGCGGGCAGAACGACCTGTCGTACGGCCGCACCGTGGACGCCTGGATCGCGGCCGGCATCTTCCCGGTCTTCGCGGCGGGCAACGACGGGCCCGGCTGCGGCACCGCCGAATCCCCCGGCGACAACCCGCAGGCGTACGCCGTCGGCGCGCACGACGCCCGCAACCAGCCGGGTGCCTTCTCCGGCCGGGGCGCGTCCAAGGTGGACGGCGCCGTCAAGCCGGACATCTCGGCGCCCGGCGTGAACGTGCGGTCCAGCATCCCCGGCGGCGGTTACCTCGCCGCCGACGGCACCTCCATGGCCAGCCCGCACGTCGCCGGCGCCGTGGCGCTGCTCTGGTCGGCAGCGCCCGCGCTGCGCGGCGACGTCGCCACCACCCGGCGGCTGCTCGACGACTCCGCTGTGGACACGGAAGCGGCGACCTGCGGCGGCACCC
>DASQDS010000878.1:0-10776 GCA_035634075.1 Pilimelia sp.
ACGCCCGTCCTGCTCGCCCGCATCCGCGCCACCGCATGACGTCGAGAGCCCTAGTCGACCGGGCCGATCAGCCGGCGGCGTGGTCAGCCCTCGACGGCCGGCGGCGGGCCGCCGTACCGGGCCGCCTTCTCCCGCAGGAGCTGGCCGAAGACCCCGCTCGGCTGCCCGCAGTCGGCGCAGAGGAGGTTGTCGTCCAGCCGCCGCCCACCGCAATGGTCGCACCTGCCCCGGTCACGGGGGTCGTGATAGGACCGCAACGCGGCCACCAGCGCCCCGGCCACCGGTGCGGAGAGCGGCAGCGGCGGTTCGTCGCCGACCCGGATCGCCACGCCGCCGGCGGTGCCGGCTGCCGGGTCGAGGGGGTCGATCCGGGCAACGAACTCGAGGAGGGCTGCCGCAACGGGCCCGGGCGGGGTGGGATGGGACATCACGCAACCCTACCGGCACTCGATCACCGGGGCCCGGGGTCGGGCGGCGCGGCACCGTACGGTACGGGTGGTACCGCCGCACCGACAGGTGCCGGATCCCGGGCATCGTCTGCACCCGCCGCCACAGCCTGCCGGTGGCGATGCTGCCGCCGCCCTCCTCGACGGCCCGACGGTGGGCCTCCGCGTCCTCCCATTCGGTGTAGTTCAGCACCCGGGTGCCGTCCAGGCTGACGTGGAAGTGCCCGGCGATCCGCCGGCCCCTGCTCAGGCGTCGTCTCGGTACTCCAGCGGCGGCACCAGCACAATCGGCTCCGGCGCCTCCTCCGCGAACGGCGCCGGTGAGTCGGCGACCGCAAACTGCGTCCGGTAGAGCTCCGCGTACAGCCCGCCGGCGGCGACGAGCTGCTCGTGCGTGCCGCGCTCCACGATCCGCCCGGCGTCCAGCACGAGGATCAGGTCGGCGTCGCGGACGGTGGAGAGGCGGTGCGCGATGACCAGCGCGGTACGCCCGCTCAGCGCCACCGCGAGGGCCCGCTGCACGGCCGCCTCCGACTCCGAGTCCAGGTGCGCGGTGGCCTCGTCCATGATGACCAGTGAGGGCGCCTTGAGCAGCAGCCGGGCGATGGCGATCCGCTGCTTCTCACCGCCGGAGAAGCGGTAGCCGCGCTCACCGACCACCGTGTCCAGCCCGTCCGGCAGGGCGGCGACGAGGTCACCGACCTGGGCGCCGCGCAGCGCCGCCCACAGCTCCTCGTCGCTGGCGTCCGGCTTGGCGTACCGCAGGTTCTCCGCGATCGTCTCGTGGAACAGGTGCGAATCCTGGGTGACCACGCCGATGGCGTCGCGCAGCGAATCCAGCGTGGCGTCCCGCACGTCCACGCCGCCGACCAGGACCGCCCCGGAGGTCACGTCGTACACCCGGCTGATCAGCATGGACGTCGTGGACTTGCCGGCGCCGGACGGGCCCACCAGCGCCACCATCCGACCCGGCTCGACTTCGAAGCTGACCCCGCGCAGCACCGGGTCGGAGGTGGTGCGGTCCAGCGCGGCGACGCCCTCCAGCGAGGCCAGCGAGACCTCGGCGGCGGTCGGGTAGCGGAAGTACACGTCGCGGAACTCGACCCGGGCGGCGCCGGCCGGGACCGGCACGGCGTCGGGCTTCTCGGCGATCGCCGGCTTCAGGTCGATGACCTCGAAGACCCGGTCGAAGGACACCAGCGCGCTCATCACGTCGACGCGCACGTTGGACAGCGCGGTGAGCGGCCCGTACAGCCGGGTGAGCAGCAGCGCGAGCGTGACCACCGTGCCGGCCGTGACGGTGCCGTTGACGGCCAGCCAGCCGCCCAGCCCGAAGGTCAGGGCCTGCGCCAGCGAGGCCACCAGCAGCATCGCGACGAAGAACGTCCGCGAATACATGGCCTGCTCGATGCCGATGTCGCGGACCCGGCGGGCGCGCGCCTCGAACCGCTCCGCCTCGGCGTCGGGCCGGCCGAACAGCTTGACCAGCAGCGCCCCGGCGACGCCGAAGCGCTCGGTCATGGTGGCGTTCATCTTCGCGTCCAGCTGGTAGGACTCGCGGGTGATGTCGGCCAGCCGCCGGCCGACCCGGCGGGCCGGCAGGATGAACACCGGGAGCAGCACCAGCGACAGCGCGGTGATCTGCCAGGAGAGGGTGAACATGACCGCCGCGGTCAGCACCAGCTGGATGACGTTGCTGACCACGCCGGACAGCGTGGACGTGAACGCCCGCTGGGCGCCGAGGACGTCGTTGTTCAGCCGGCTCACCAGCGCGCCGGTCTGCGTCCGGGTGAAGAACTGCAGCGGCATCCGCTGCACGTGGTCGTAGACCTGCGTGCGCAGGTCGAGAATGATGCCCTCGCCGATCCGCGCCGAATACCACCGCTGCACCAGGGACAGCAGGGCGTCCGCGACCGCCAGGCCGGCGATGAGCAGCGCCAGCCGCACGACGACCGCGCCGGCGTCCGCGCCGCCGCCGGTGATCTCGTTGACCACCCGGCCGGCCAGCACCGGCGTCGCGACGCCGATGACCGCCGCGACGACGACGGTCACGAGGAAGACCGTGATGTCCCGCCGGTACGGCCGGGCGAAGGCCAGGATGCGCCGGGACGTGCCCCGGCTCAGCTTGTGGTCGGCCAGCTCCTCGCCGCGCCCCATCGAGCGCAGCATGCCCCAGCTGGGGCCGCCGCCCATCCCGCCCATCGGGCTCGCCACGGTCGCCTCACCCCCCACCAGAACACCGACCAGGGGCAAGTCTGCCCCATGGCTACGACAACCCCGCCGGTAACCGTCCGCTTCCCGGCCGGGCCTTACTCGTCCAGGCCGGCGAGGTCGCGCAGGCGGCGGGTCTGCGCCTCCCGCTCGGCCGAGTCCTGGTCGGCGTACGTCCGGGCGGCCGCGCCGGCGAGCAGCGCCTTGACCTCCACGACCGCGTCGCGCGGGCTGGCGAGCAGGGCCGCGCACAGGTCCCGCGCCGCGCCGTCCAGCTCCGCGCGGGGCACCACCAGATTCGCCAGCCCCAGCCGGTCCGCCTCGCCGGCGGAGACCCGCCGGCCGGTGGCGCACAGCTCCAGCGCCCGGGCGTAGCCCACGAGTTCCACCAGCCGCTTGGTGCCGCCGAGGTCGGGCACGAGGCCGAGCGTCACCTCCGCCATCGCGAACACGGCGTCGTCGGCCAGCACCCGCAGGTCGCAGGCGAGGGCGAGCTGGAACCCGGCGCCGATGGCGTAGCCCTGGACGGCCGCGACCGTCACCAGATCCGGCCGGCGCAGCCAGGTGAAGCCCTCCTGGTACCCGGCGATGGCGTCGGCGCAGCCGTCCGCCGGGAGCCGGGCCAGTTCGCCGGCGGTGTCCCGGGCGACCGCGAGGTCCAGGCCGGCGGAGAATGCCCGGCCCTCGCCACGCACCAGAACGACCCGGACGTCGCCGGGCAGCTCGCGGGAGAATCGACGCAGCGCCCCCCACGTCACGGGAGTCTGCGCATTGAGGACGTCGGGCCGGCACAACGTCACCGTCGCCACCGGCCCGTCGCAGTCCAGTCGCACGCCGCCGTCGGGCATCGTCGGGGGGTCCGAGGATGGGCGGGCGCCGGCGGGAGGAGCGGACAGATCAGGCCTTCTTGCGGCGGCGGGCGCCCCCGCGCTGGCGCAGTTGCACACCGGATTCGGTCAGTACCCGGTGGACGAACCCGTACGAGCGGCCGGTGGAAGCCGCCAGGGCACGGATGCTCTCACCAGAGGTGTATCGCTTGACCAAATCCTTGGCGAGTGTCTGGCGCTCGGTCCCGACGATCCGGCGACCTTTCTCGGTGCTGGTGGCTGTGCCGGTGGCTGCCATGTTGATTCCTCACGTCCCAGACTGTGCGGTTCGATGCGGTCCCACCTATTAGACCGCCTCGGTCGATCATGCGCTAGATATCATCTCTTCGCCAAACGACACGCACGGCACTGTCCGGTACCCGACGGAGCCCTGGTAAATGTGTGCTTGACCTGCCCGAAGAGGGCGAGCGAGGGGTCGACTACGGTGATTCGCCGTGACGAGTAACGATCCCCCACGAGAGCGTCTTGACTTCCTCGGGTGGCTCGTGCTGGTCCTCACGGGACTATTTCTCGGTTCCCTGGCGGTACGCGCGGGCGCCGCGCTTGGTACCTCGGCCGCACCATTTCTCGGCACCTACCGACCCCAGTGGACGGCGGCCACCGGATTGGCGCCCGCGGTGGCGGCGGTTTTGCTGATAATCGCAGCCCGCGGATGGTTCGACCGGGCGCCGTGGGGCCGCGCGCAGTTCGCCGGATACGCCGGCGCACTGGCGTGGACGCTGGCGCTGGCGCTGGTGGGCGGCCGGGCCGGGCTGGTCGGGCCGCTCGCCGGGACGCTGGCCGCCGCGGCGGCGGTGGACGCCGACCCCATGGGCTACCTGGCGGACCCCGGCGCGCTGGCGCCCGGGCCGGCGCTGACCGTATGGCTGCTGCGCCGGGCGGGGCTGACCGGCGAGCTGGCCCTGGCCGGGCTGCTCACCGCCGTCGGCACACTCGTGGTGCCGCTGGTGGCCGCCGCCGTGCGGGGTGTCTGCGGCGAGACGCCGGCCCGCCGGTTCCTCCCCGTGCTCATGCTCGCCCCGTACGCCGTCTGGCTGGCCGGCGGCGCCCAGGCCGTCGTCGCCGTGCTGGGCGCCGGCAGCGCCGTGGCCGCGGTGCGGGCCAGCGACGCCCACCGCACGGGGCGGCAGGCCGCCGGCTGGGCCACCGCGGCGGGGCTGTTGCTGGGCGTCGCGGCCCTCTACTCGTACGCCGTACCGTGGCTCGGCCTGTCGGCGGCGTGCCTGTACTTCGCGCGGCGCCGCGCCGCCCTCAACCTGGTCACCGCCGCGGCGGCGCTGGTGCCCGTGCTGGCGGCGCGGGCGCTGGGCTTCGCCTGGGCCGACGGGCTGCTCGCTGCGCAACGCGACTTCGCCACCCGGGTCGGGCCGCACCGGTCCGCGCTGTGGTGGGTCGCGTTGAGCCTGGCGGCCCTCCTGCTGGCGACCGGCCCGCCGCTGGTGGCCAGCATGCGCAAGGTGCGCAACACGCCGGGCTGGCCGTTCCTGGTGGGCGCCGGCGCCGCCGTGCTGTTCTCCGTGCTGGCCGGCCTGGCCCGGGGCGGCGCCGAACACGCGTGGCTGACCTTCTTCCCGTGGCTGACGGTGGCCGCGGTGGCGCCGCAGCATCAGGCGGGTCCGCCGGTACGCTCACCGCTGCTGCTCGTCGCCGCCGGCGCCGCGGCGGCCGTGGTCGTCCGCGGGGTCCTGGAGGTCTAGTCGATGTGGTCCACGACCGTCGCCGCCGCCGTGGTGTTCGCGGCGACGGACATCGACGACCTCCTCGTCCTGACGTTGTTCTTCCTGGCGGCGCGGCGCACCGGCCGGCCGCGCGTCTGGCAGATCGTGGCCGGGCAGTACGCCGGCATCGGCGTGCTCGTCGCCGCCAGCGCCCTGGTGGCCGCCGGCCTGCTGCTCGTGCCCGACCCGTGGCCGGGCCTGCTGGGCCTGGTGCCGATCGCCCTGGGGGTGCGGGCGCTGGTCGCCCGGCCGGACGAGGGGGACGAGGGCGCGCCCGAGATCGCCCGCGGCGCGGTCGGCGTCGCCGCCGTGACCATCGCGAACGGCGCCGACAACGTCGCGGTGTACGTGCCGGTGCTGCGGGCGCTGGGGCCGGCGGACGCGGCGGTGTTCCTGGCGGTCTTCGCGGTGCTGGTGGCGCTGTGGTGCGCGGTCGCGGCGTGGTTGGGCGGCCATCCGGGCGTGGCGAGGCTGGTGGACCGGGCGGGGCACTGGCTGGTGCCGGTGGTCTTCATCGCCATCGGCGTGCTGATCATCGTCAGCTCCGGCCTGCCGGCCCACCTGCTCGGCTGAGCCGGCCCGCGCCGCGCGCTGAGCCGAGCCCCTACGCCAGCTCCACGAGCTCCAGGAGGTCGTCGCTCCACGCGTCCTCGTCGCCGTCCGGCAGCAGGATCGCGCGGTCCGGCTTCAGCGCCTGCACCGCGCCCGGGTCGTGGGTGACCAGCACGATGGCGCCCGGGTAGCGGGCGATCGCGTCGAGCACCTGTTCCCGGCTGACCGGGTCCAGGTTGTTGGTCGGCTCGTCGAGCAGCAGCACGTTGGCCCCCGAGCACACCAGCGTGGCCAGCGCCAGCCGGGTCTTCTCCCCGCCGGAGAGCACGCCGGCCGGCTTCTGCACGTCGTCACCGGAGAAGAGGAACGCGCCGAGGATCCGGCGCAGGTCGGAGTCGGTCTGGTCGGCGGCGGCGCTGCGCATGTGCTCCAGCACCGTGCGGTCCACGTCCAGCGTCTCGTGCTCCTGCGCGTAGTAGCCCAGCCGCAGCCCGTGCCCCGGCAGCACCTGGCCGGTGTCCGGCTCCAGCAGGCCGCCGAGGATGCGCAGCAGGGTGGTCTTGCCGGCGCCGTTGAGGCCGAGAATGGCCACCCGCGAGCCCCGGTCGACCGCCACGTTGACGTCGGTGAAGATCTCCAGGGAGCCGTAGGTCTTGGACAGCTCGGTCGCCGTGAGCGGCGTCTTGCCGCACGGCGTGGGCGTCGGGAAGCGGACCTTGGCGACCCGGTCGGCGACCCGCGCCTCCTCCAGCCCGGAGAGCAGCTTCTCCGCGCGGCGGGCCATGTTCTGCGCGGCGACCGTCTTGGTGGCCTTGGCGCGCATCTTGTCCGCCTGCGCCATCAGCGCGCCGGCCTTCTTCTCGGCGTTGGCGCGTTCCCGGCGCCGCCGCCGCTCGTCGGTCTCCCGCTGCTCCAGGTACGCCTTCCAGCCGACGTTGTAGATGTCCACCACGGCGCGGGTGGCGTCCAGATACCAGACCTTGTTGACGACGGCCGCCAGCAGGGTGGCGTCGTGGCTGATCACGACGAGGCCGCCCTTGTGCGCCGCCATGTAGCCGCGCAGCCAGGTGATCGAGTCGGCGTCCAGGTGGTTTGTCGGCTCGTCCAGCAGCAGGATCCCGCCGCCGTCCTCCCCCGCGTCGCGGAACAGGATCCGGGCCAGCTCGATGCGCCGGCGCTGGCCGCCGGACAGCGTCCCGATCGTCTGCCCGAGCACCCGGTCGGGCAGGCCGAGGTTGGCGCAGATGCGGGCGGCGTCGGCCTCCGCCGCGTACCCGCCGAGGCTGGCGAACTGGTCCTCCAGCACGCCGTACCGGCGGACCAGCTTGTCCTCCGGCCGCTCGGCGAGCTGCACCTCGAGCTTCTGCATCTCGGTGAGCAGCGCGTCCAGGCCGCGGGCGGAGAGCACCCGGTCGCGGGCGGTCACGTTGAGGTCGCCGGTGCGCGGGTCCTGCGGCAGGTAGCCCACGGCGCTGCGCCGCTCGACCTGCCCCGCGTAGGGGGCGCCCTCCCCGGCCAGCACCTTCAGGCTCGTCGTCTTGCCGGCACCGTTGCGGCCCACGAGGCCGATGCGGTCACCGGGCTGCACTCGCAGCGTCGCGTCGGCGAGCAGGATGCGGGCGCCGGCGCGAAGTTCGAGGCCGGTGGCAGTGATCATGACTGGCGGAAGCTCCCCGAGGCTGGAAGGTGCTGGAACAGCGTGCCGACCTTCGCAGCGCGGCCCGCGCAATTGTACCGGGCCGGCACGGGCGGCCGCCGCGATTACCGATCAAGATCATCGGGTACGAGGAGGGCGCACGTGACCCCCGGTGATCGAGGACGGCCATGGATCTCAACGAGAACGCGCGAGTCGACACCAGCCAGATCGATGACCGGCGCGGTCGCGGCGGCGGTGGCGGCATGGGTGGCCTGCCCATCCCGATCGGCGGCGGTCGGGGCGGCATCATCGGCCTGGTCGCATTCGTCGTCATCGCGCTGCTCGGCGGCGGCGGCCTCGGCCTCAACGCGCTGAACGGCGACGAGGCCGGCGGCGCGGCCGGGCCGGGCCTGGAGCAGTGCGCCGGCGACAACCCCGACCTGAGCCGGCTGGACTGCCGCAACGCGCTGTTCGTCAACTCGATCCAGGACTACTGGCAGGACGCGCTGCCGCAGGAGTTGGGCAAGCCGTACCGGCAGGGCAAGACGGTGTACTTCAGCCAGTCCGTCAACACCGGCTGCGGCTCGGCGAACTCCGGCGTGGGCCCGTTCTACTGCCCGCCGGACGGCCAGGTGTACATCGACCTCACCTTCTACAGCGAGCTGGCGAACCGGTTCGGGGCCGAGGGCGAGTTCGCCCAGCCGTACGTTCTCGCCCACGAGTACGGCCACCACGTGCAGAACCTGCTCGGCACCGAGGCGCAGATGCGGCGCGCCCAGCAGCGCGACCCCGACAACGCGCCCCGCTACTCCGTGATGCTCGAGCTGCAGGCGGACTGCTATGCGGGCGTCTGGGCGCACCACGCCACGAACACCACCGACGCCGGCGGGCAGCGGATTTTCAACAGCATCAGCGACGCCGACATCGCCCAGGGCATCGACGCCGCGGGCGCCGTCGGCGACGACGCGATCCAGAAGAAGGCCGGCGGCCAGGTCAACCCGGCCGAGTTCACGCACGGTTCGTCCGCCGACCGGCAGAAGTGGTTCAAGCGTGGCTTCGACACCGGCGACCCGAAGCTGTGCGACACCTTCGGTAACGCGCTCTAGCCACCCGCCGGCCGTACGGCACGATGGCGATCGTGGGCAGCACGGCGGAGCAGATCATGGCCCGGCTGACCGAGGTCTACCCCGGGGCGCGGGACGCCACCCGGGCCGGGCCGATGGCGGCGTACATGCGGGACAGGTACCCGTTCCTCGGCCTGCCGGCCACCGACCGGGCGGTGCTGGACCGCGCCGTGCTCGCCGGCCTCCCCCGCCCCACCGAGGCGGAGCTGCACGCGGTGGCGGACGCGTGCTGGGCGCTGCCGGAGCGCGAGTACCAGTACTTCGCCTGCGCGCTGCTGCGGCGGCACGCCCGCGCGTGCACGCCGGCGTCCCTGCCGGTCGCACGGCGCCTGATCATCACCAAGCCCTGGTGGGACACCGTCGACACGCTGGCGAGCCACCTGGTCGGCCCGCTGGTCGCCGGCTTCCCGGCGCTGGTCGCCACGATGGACGCCTGGGCCGGCGAGGAGGACCTTTGGCTGGTGCGCACGGCGCTGCTGCACCAGCTCCGCTACGGCGCGGCCACGGACGCCCAGCGGCTGTTCCGCTACTGCACGGCGCAGGCCGGGCACCCCGACTTCTTCGTCCGCAAGGCGATCGGCTGGGCGCTGCGCGAGTACGCCAAGACCGACGCGGCGGCGGTGCGGGCGTACGTGCACGCGGCCGGCGACCGGCTCTCCCCGCTGTCCGCCCGCGAGGCGCTGCGCGCCGCCGGAAGGCATTGACGACGGTCGGTCCGTTGGCTTACGTTCCACACGAGGGAAGCGCTTTCCTCGCCTGGACCTCAGCCGCGAAAGGCGGATCCGCATGTCCCCTCGCCTCAACCGTCGCAGCCTCCTGGCCGCCGGCCTGCTCACCGGCGCGGCCGCTGCGGCCGGCGTCACCACGCGCGCCTTCGCCGCCGCGGCGGAGACGAGCCCGATCGGCTTCGCGTCCGTCAACGCGCTGGGCCAGAACGGCACCACCGGCGGCGCCGGCGGCGCGACGGTCACCGTCACGACGGCCGCGCAGCTCGCCGACTACGCCGGCCGCCGGGAGCCGTTCATCATCCGGGTGGCCGGTCGGATCACGTTCGACGACATGATCACCGTGGTGGCCAACAAGAGCATCCTCGGCGTCGGCAGTACGGCCGAGATCTCGGGCGGCGGGCTGCAGATGGGCTCGACGACGCGGCCCGGCAACAACGTGATCGTGCGCAACATCCGGTTCACCAACGCGTCGGACGACTCGATCAGCGTCACCAACCGCGCGCACCACGTGTGGATCGACCACAACGATTTCTCCGCCGGCTTCGACGGCCTGCTGGACATCAAGCGGGAGTCCGACTACGTCACCGTGTCGTGGAACCACTTCCACCAGCACAGCAAGTCCGCGCTGGTGGGCCACAACGACAGCTACACCGCCGACATCGGCAAGCTGCGGGTCACGTACCACCACAACTTCTTCGACGGCACCGATCAGCGGCACCCGCGCGTGCGCTTCGCCGAGCCGGTGCACGTGTTCAACAACTACTACCTGAACAACCGCCTCTACGGCGTGGCGTCGACGGAGAACGCGGGCGTGCTGGTCGAGGGCAACTATTTCGAGAACGTCGCGCACCCCATCTACGTCGGCTACGAAAAGAGCGGCCCGGGCCGGGTGGTGGAGCGCAACAACCGGTACGTCAACTCCGGCACCCCGCAGACCGCCGGCACGGTGGTCGAGCCGCGCACGTACTACAGCTACCAGGTCGACAGCCCCGACACGGTCCCCGCCACGGTCCGCGCGGGTGTCGGCGTAGGCAGGATCGGCCTCTGAAACCCCACTGCGCCGTACCGCATGGTGGTCATTCCCCCGTCATAACCACCATGCGGTACGGCTGACGGTCGCCTCAGCGCGGGACGACCATGAAGACGGCCAGGGCGAGGATCATCGCGGCGGAGAGCAGTGCCGTGGCCCGCCGGCCGGTGGGGCCGGCCAGCACCCGGCCGACCAGCACGCCGCCGCCCGCGATCAGCAGCTGCCAGCTCGCCGACGCCACGAAGGCGCCCACCACGAACAGCGCCGCCCCCGCGCCGAAGCCCCCGCCGCCGGCGCCGGAGTCGGAGTCGGCGGCCTGACGGCCGAGCACCAGCGCCGCGAAGTAGACGATCGTCGCGGGGTTGAGCAGGGTGAGGCCCAACAGGGCCGCGTACGCCCAGCCGGGCGTGGACAGCCCGGCGGGCGCGGGCGTGCCGGCGGGCG
>DASQDS010000879.1:0-2210 GCA_035634075.1 Pilimelia sp.
CGCCGGCGTACGCCTGGAGCTGCGCGCATCGCACCCGACCCCCGGGGTCGGCACCAGCCGCCTGTGGCGGGCCGGCGTGGCCCCGGCGACCGACCGCACCGCCTACCTGCTGGCCCACGGCCGGCCGGTCAGCTACGGCCACCTGTCCCGGCCGCGGCCACTGGCCGACTACCAGACGGTGTACGCCGCGGAGCCGGGCAGCGCGGAGATGGTCAGCGCCGGTCGCCCGTTCAGCGCGGCCGTCCTCGTCCGCCTGATGGCCCGCGGCATCCCTGTCGCGCCGGTGGTGCTGCACGCCGGGCTGTCCAGCCCGGAGCTGCACGAGCCGCCCACGGCGGAGCGCTTCGCCGTGCCGGCGGTGACAGCCCGCCTGGTGAACGGCACCCGGGCGGCCGGCGGTCGGGTCGTGGCGGTGGGCACCACCGTGGTCCGCGCCCTGGAGAGCGCCACCGGGCCGGACGGCACGACCCGCCCGGCGCGCGGCTGGACGGACCTGGTGCTCGGCCCCGACCGGCCCGCCCGGGTCGTCACCGGCCTGGTCAGCGGCCTGCACGACCCGCAGGCCAGCCACCTGCTGCTGCTCGACGCGGTGGCCGGGGCGCAGCTGGTCGACGCCGCCTACCGCGCGGCCGTGGCCGAGGGCTACCGGTGGCACGAGTTCGGTGATTCCACATTGCTCCTGCCGAGTCCGTGATCCGACAGGCAGGTCGCCGCGCATTGGATAGATTCCCGCCGCTGTCATGTCCTGCGGGGGCACGTCCTTGGGGGGATCTATGTCATCACGTCGACGATCACTGGGCGCGGCCGCCGCGGTGATCCTGACCGCGGGCGTACTGGCGCCCCTGACCAGCGCGGCACCGGCCCACGCGGTGGTGCTGCCGGCCGGCTTCCAGGAGCAGGTCGTGTTCAGCGGGCTGAACCAGCCGATGAACGTGGAGTTCGCGCCCGACGGGCGGGTCTTCGTGGCCGAGAAGGGCGGCCGCATCAAGGTGTTCGACAACCTGGCCGACCCCACCGCGACGGTCTTCGCGGACCTGTCGACGAACGTGCACGACCAGCACGACCGGGGCATGCTCGGCCTCGCGCTGCACCCCAACTTCCCGACCGCCCCATGGGTGTACGTCCTGTACACCTACGACGCCCCGCCCGGCCGGACGGCCCCGGTCTGGAACGACGACTGCTCCGCTGTGGGCGGCGCGAACGCCGGCCAGTGCGTGGTCACCGGGCGGCTGTCCCGGTTGCAGGCCGCTGGCAACACCATGACCGGCGCCGAGCAGGTGCTCCTGCACGACTGGTGTCAGCAGTACCCCAGCCACTCCATCGGGGACCTGCACTTCGGCCCGGACGGCGCGCTGTACGTCAGCTCCGGCGACGGCGCCAGCTTCAGCGCCGTGGACTACGGCCAGCTCGGTACGCCCGCCAACCCGTGCGGTGACCCGCCGGGCGGCGTGATGGCGCCGCCGGCCGCCGAGGGCGGTGCCCTGCGCTCGCAGGACGTGCGGACGACCGCCGACCCGACCGGGCTCGACGGCACCATCCTGCGCCTCAACCCGGAGACGGGCGCGGCGGCCGCCGGCAACCCGCTGATCGCCAGCGCGGACCTCAACGCCCGGCGGGTCGTCGCGCACGGCACGCGCAACCCGTTCCGCTTCGCGTTCCGGCCCGGCACGGACGAGCTGTGGTTCGGCGACGTCGGCTGGAACGTCTGGGAGGAGGTGAACCGCCTGCCCAGCCCGGCGTCGTCGGTGCGCAACTACGGCTGGCCGTGTTACGAGGGAGCCGGCCGGCAGAGCGGGTACGACAGCGCGAACCTCACCCTGTGCGAGAACCTCTACACCGGCGCCGGGCAGACCGCGCCGCACTACGCGTACAACCACAGCGCCAAGGTCGTGGCCGGTGAGACGTGCCCGAGCGGCGGTTCCTCGATCTCGGGGGTGGCGTTCCACCCGACCACCGGCGGCACGTACCCGGCCGCGTACCGCGGCGCGATGTTCTTCGCCGACTACTCCCGCGACTGCATCTGGGCGATGCTGCCGAGCACGGCGGGCGGCGTGCCCGACCCGGCGAACATCATCACCTTCGGCGCGGCGGCCGGCAATCCGGTGGACCTGGCGGCCGGCCCCGGGGGAGACCTGTACTACGCGGACGCGGGCGGCTTCGTGCGCCGCATCCGGTACTTCCCGAACAACCGGCCGCCCACCGCCGTCCTG